>WJJA01000210.1 GCA_014729955.1 bacterium | reverse complement strand
ATTGAAATACTCATCGAAGGAAACCTGCAGCATCATCGCCATTTTCTGCATGCTGTCCGTGTTGCGGTCGAACAGATCCTCCACCCGAAATTCCGCGACCGGTGTCCCCTTCAATGCCGACGCCACCTGCTTTGCAAGCGGAAGACGGCTGCTCCAGTCGAAGCAGATCTTTTCCCACAGGTCGCGTTCGTCCCAGTCTTTGCCCGGTGTGCCCAGGTGTTTCCAGCGAAGCCGAAGGTAGGTATCGAGATACCACTCCGACGGCTCTCCCCCGGTTTCCAGTTGCCGCAGGGTATACTGCACGGCGGTAATCCCGTTTTCATGCAGGTAGAGCACGCCGTCAAGGGAGAACGCCTCGTGCAGTGCCGGGATGTGCAGGGCATCCCATGAACCCCAGTCGATCACGACACGATGCTGGGAAACCATTTCATCAATTCGTTGCAGGTAGGGTCGAAACCGGTCATCGATGCCGTGTTCTTCTTCATGCAGGAACAGAGCACGCCGATTGGGAGACGGGAGCTGCTGCTTCCAGGCATCCAGTGAAATAATATCACGTGACCGTTGGTCGAAGGCGTCGATGAACGGATGCAGTTGCGAAGAGTCCAAACCTGCAGCGATCAGGAAACGACCACCGTCGTTGACCTCGGACATTCCTACCTCCCGTCGTGATATTGAGCATCAGCATGAATGTGGCCACGGGATCTACAGGCGTCTCCGGGAGCCTCTTCCATCAGACACGGTAAAAAACTGTGGTCCTACATGCAAATATGGGTTTGCTCCCGCTCAATTTGTATACTGTAAAGATACGGTGCATGAAACGGTTTTGCGCGCTTTACCGGTGAATACCATGAAAATACCATTTTCTCCGGCGATCTCATGCACGCAATGGACGCACCGGCACGGTTTCCTTTGCTGGAGGACATTTCCCATGCATTCCCGCCTGTTCACGCCCCTCATGGGTTGGATTCTTGTCGCTTTTTCCGCATTCGCCGCGCCCCTCGAGAGCGAGGTGGCGGACGAGCTATCGCCTCTGACTGTCAGCGAGATCACCGTCCGAAGCGACGGCCTCTCCATGACTGTGGCCGTCGAAGCACCGCAATGGGTGGAGGTTGAAACTTCATCCGGCGAGACGACCATGGTGCTGGACTATACTCATGGCGGCATCCGCCAATCGGACGGGGAACCTGTGGTGCCGACGGCATCAACCCTGTTCCGGATTCCACCGCACAGCGGTGTCACGGTCGAGGTTGTGAACGCATCGTATGAAACATATTCAGATATCGAATACGGGATTTTCGACGAGGTCCTGCAGGAGTATGCCGCGCCCGGCGACCCGAGCGAATCGGAAGACACCTGGTTGCCCGGCACCCTGGCCGAAGTCGGTGAGCCTGCGATCCTGAAAGACTTTCGTGTCGCAAACCTGATTACCTGCCCGGTGCAGGTGAACCCCTCCCGGCGGGAAGTGCGAGTCTATTCGACCATCGACCTTGAAATCCGCTTCGAAGGTGTTGATGAGCGCAATATGCTACCCCATTGGCCGACGAAAATCTCCGAGGCATTCCTGCCGATCTACCGGCAGTTTCCGGACTGGAGCGACAGCGAGCTGGACGACTATGAACTGTATCGAGGCAGTGTGATCGTTGTGATGCGAGATGCCGCGGAAACAGGCATGGAGCCTTGGTTTGAGTGGAAGCGCCAAAAGGGCTGGACCTTTGAAATCATCCGTGACAGCGACCCGGGCGTGAACTGGACCGACAACGGCATCGCCGCAGAGATCGAAGACCGTTACGATGCGATGGAGACCAAGGCGGATTACGTGGTCGTGGTCGGCGACAACACCGGTCCCTACGCTGTGCCGCCGGCCGGGATCGCGGACTGGTTCGGGCGCGGGTACGGCGACCATGAGTATTCCCTGGTTGCAGGTAACGACGAGCTGTCGGATGTGGGTGTAGGACGTATGTCGGTGGAGAACAGCACCCAGCTCACGGCCTATGTGAACAAAGTAATTGCATACGAAAGCGATCCCTGGACTACAAACGACGACTGGTTTCAGAGGGGCGCGGTCACGGTCACATCGGCCAGCTCGGGCTATTCCACGGTCCTCGTCGGGCGCTACCACCGTCGCTGCATGTTCAACATAGGCTTTACGGAAGTGGATACGTCCTGGGTGAGCCCCTGGGGTGGTTTGTCCGGCAGCCAGGCTCGTGCGCAGATGATTACGGCAATCAATGAAGGAGTCGCCTTTTACGCCGCACGCGGCTACATCGGCTCCGGTCTCAGCACCACGGATATCGGCAGCCTGAACAACACCAACATGCTGCCGGTGGTGATCGACCTGACCTGCTCGACAGGCAACTGGGCGAGCAGTTACGGCATCAACGAAGCCTATATGCGTGCCGGCACCGCCAATTCCCCCAAGGGTGCCATTGGAGCGTTCGGCAACGAAACCTCGCACACCACGCCGCGCTACAACAACATGCTCAGCACGGCCGCCGGCTACAGCTACCACACCCAACGTAACCCCGCGCTGGGTGACATGTACATGTCGGCGAAATATCATATTTACAAAGCCTTCAACGGCTTCGACAACGCAGCACTGAACCAGTTCAATCACTGGTTCAACCTCATGGGAGATCCGACCGTCTGGCTCTGGTCGGATGTGCCCCAGTCGATGGACGTTACACACGCAGACGATATCGAGGTCGGCGAAAACACTCTCAGCGTGACGGTTGAGCAGAACGGTGAAGCTTTGCAGGGCGCATGGGTGACGTTCTATAAATCGGATAGCGATGAAGAAGTGATCGCCCGGGGCGTCACCGACCTGTTCGGCGAAGTCTTCCTTGAAACCCCGGTGCGCCATTCGGGCGATGCGGTGATCACGGTGACCATGCTGAACCAGATGCCGTACCAGCAAGAGATCTCGGTGAACGATCCGACCCAGCGGGTGAGCTTCGAAACAGTAGACTTTGACGATTCCGGTTCAAACGGCACTTCGGGTGACGGCGACGGCATTCCCGAGGCAGGTGAGACGGTCGGCTTGATCATCGAAGCCCGCAATTTCGGCACCGGTTCACAAAGCGATATTGAAATTACCGGCTCGAGCGACGATCCCTTCATCGTATCGATCACCGGAACCGCAACGTTGGGGAGTCTCGCTGCAGGTGCCGTGCAGGAGGCGACGGGCCTGGTTCTTGTCGAAATCGATGCCGCGGCACAAAACGATTGGCGTGCGCCGATTGATCTGATCTTCGATGCAGACGGCGGCAGTTGGGAAAGCGGATACAGCCTGCTGACGGCGGCACCTGACTTCGCGTGGGAAGAGGTGAATCACGTCAATGGTACGATAGACCCCGGTGAAACCGGTCAGATCACGATCCATATCGAAAACATCGGCAACAGTGACGCGTCCGGTGATGTAGAGGGTCATCTTACCAGCCTCGAGCCGGAACTGCAGATTGTTCAGGGCACGGCTTCCTTCCCGAACATCCCGTCAGGCGGCTCCGCAGTCAGCGGCTCATTCACCGTGAGCGCCGGGGGCACGATGTTCCCGGGGGACCGTGCAGACATGCAGCTCGTTGTGACCACCGCCGCCGGCACCGGCGACACCCTGGTCGTACCGATCTACATCGGAACCAGAACCGCAACCGACCCTGCGGGGCCGGACCGTTACGGCTACTATGCGTTTGACGACGGTGACACCGAGTACGACCAGGCACCGGAGTTTGACTGGCTCGAGATCAACCCGAGTGCGCCGAACAACGACTTCTCCGGCGAACTGCTGGACATCCACGATACTGCCGATGACGATGACGAATCGGTTGTCGTCGAGTTACCGTTTGAGATCCAGTATTACGGTGTCGGGTTCGATTCACTTACCATCACCGCCAACGGCTGGGTCGCACTCGGCAACCAGAACGATATGCAGAACATGCGAAACTATCCGATCCCCTCGCCCGGCGGACCGGACTACATGATTGCGCCGTACTGGGATGAGCGCTTCACCAGCACCGGCGGCGTCTACCATTATTACGACAGCGCCGGCGATCGATATATCGTGGAATGGTACAACTGCGGCGGCCTGTACAACACCGGCCCGTCGACGTTCCAGGTGATATTCTACGACCAGGCGAGTGAGCATGTGACACCCTCCGGCGACAACAACTTCACCTTCCAGTACCTGTCCATGACCCATTACCAGGGGCAGATGGGATCCGGAGCCGATGTCTACTGGTGGACGACCGGGATTGAGAACGGCACCCAGGATGACGGGCTGGAGCTGGCGTATTTCAACCAGCATCGACCAGGCACGCAGTCCATCGACGACGGTCGTGCGATCTTCTTCACCGCCCTCGGAACCGTGATGCCGGCGGTTCTGAACGGTACCGTAACCGAACTGGCAACCTCCGAACCGCTGGAAGCCGTGCAGGTCGGCATCGCATCTCTGAACCTATATACCTACAGCAACGCATTGGGCGAATACACGCTGACAGGCGTACCGCCCGGCACGTACTCGGTGTCGGCGGGCGATATCTGTCACAACACGCAAACCCATGAAGGGATCGTATTCACGGAGCTGGATACGGTCAGTCTTGATTTCCAATTGACGGCACCGGGGTTCGACCTCGCGACCGAAGAGCTGGAGATTCACATGTCGTCCGGTGCGGAAGAAACCTTCCTGATCGAGTTCGACAACACGGGCGACGGCGAGCTTTCCTACCATGCGACGCTGCATTATTACGATCCCTCGGAAGGATCAAGCGGCAACAACGGAGGACCGCGTGGACCGGGCGGTGAACTGGATGAGATCTGGGACCGGATCTACCAGTTCGATCTCGATCCCAGCGAATCGCGCTACCGTGGTATCTACTTCGACGATGAGGAGCTGGTGTTCTGGTTGACCGGATCCAATAACTTCGATGCGTCCGGTCCGAACAAGATTTACAAGTATTCCAAGTACGGCGAATGGCTGGCGACCTACGACCAGCCCGTGCCTTCGTCGGACCGTTCCTCGCAGGGCTTCTACGGCCTGACATCGGACGGCGAGTACTTCTATGCCGTCGACAACGGCATCATGTACGAGATGGAGTATTCCGGCGACGAGTTCGTCGTGGCTGATACCATGGAGATTCCGGTCAACCCCGCGCGATACATCGAATACGATCCCATTCACGACTGGTTCTGGATGGGGGATTTCGGCAACCCGGTGCGTGCGTACGACAGATTCAATCAGAGGCAGGCGTACTACGGTCAGGACTTCCGGCCGTACGGGTGTACATGGAACGAGCACGATCCGGACGGATTTTACCTCTATTTCCTCGGCAAGCAACCGGGCTCGCAGAACATGGACGTGGAAAGAATGAACCCGGCGAACGGTGCCCACGAGCTGGTTCACGAGGAGTGGACCGGTGATCCGGTCTGGACCCCCACGGGTGCAACGATCACCGGCTGGTGGAATCCGCTGGTGTACGCGATCGCCACCGCAACGGATGCCGGCAACGAGGACGGTGTGCAGTTGTGGGAGTTGGCTCCGCACCTCAACTATGTTTCCCTGGCCAATCCGGAGGGTACGGTTCCGCCTGGAGAAAGCCACAGCATCGAGTTGGATTTCGATACCGAAAGCATGCCCAACGATGAGTATTTCCTCTGGGTGGTGATCGACGGTAATTATTGCGGGGAGAGTGTGACCGTGCCGGTGCACCTTACGGTCACCTCAGAAGTCGTCGACAACGATCCTGTGCAACCGTACGAGTGGGCGCTGGAGGGTGTGTATCCCAACCCGTTCAACCCGACCACACAGATCGCGTTCAGTTTGAAATCACGGGCGCAGGTAAACATCCGCGTGTATAACGTCATGGGCCGTGAAGTCGCGGTGCTGTCCGAACGCACCATGGCCGCGGGGCGTCACACGGTTGCCTTCAACGGGCAGGGGCTGGCGAGCGGTCTGTACTTCCTTCGGTTTGACGCCGGTCCGATCCACGAAGTACGTAAGATGATTCTGATGAAATGATGCGGGATAGCCGGTTGCATCTGTACGGCAGCCCGGGATGCTGCATCCCGGGTGCCGGTGGATGTTTGGGACGTTCTGCCGGGGCCGGCCTTGCGTCTGCAGAGGGTGACCTCAATCCCGGAAAACGAGGTCGAAAAGATCACGACCCGCACGGCGCAGCCACGACGGCGTATCGGCGGCTTGCACAGTCCCATCCGGGTCCATATAAAGAGTTGTGCCGGCCTTGTACATCATGCCGTCGATGGAGTAGCTCTGTTTCAAAGTGCACTGGATAAGAGTACCTGTACTGTCGAAGTAGACCGGGGTAAGTTTGCCGGCACGGCAGGGGATGCCCTGGATCTCCATGCTTTCTGCAAGGAAGGCGACACGCAGGGAGCCGTTTCGATGAAAGCCGGTGTCCATTTTCCCGCCGCCGTCCACCGGTATGCCTTCAATGGTCATATCATGATCCAGCCATGACCGCAGCAGGAAACCTTTTTTGTCAAGAAACACCGTGCTGCCTTCCGGCACGGTGACCGATCCGAAAGTGTGGGAGGTAGATAAAACTGTTTGGCGAAGACGGCGGTTCTCGAAAAACCATGTCCAGCCGCTGCAGGGGAGCGAATCCAGTACGACCGTCTCTTTCAGATAGACACGCTTCAGCATGCCGTTGTCATGGTAGCGCTCGGTACCTTTTCTGCATGCTTCGGCCGGAAGATTGGCGTTCGCCAAGCCTGTGTCGGCGGCAATGAGCAGCATCAGGGACATGAGGATCGGTTTCATGGCATGCCCGCCTGTGATGATGGTTATAACCGTTGGACGTCTTTAGCCCGAATATTTCATGAATGAAGAAAATATTCTTTTCTAAATACTATATTAACAAAAAGATAGTGTCGTGCTATATGGTTTTGCTTCGGCACAGAATGTTTTCAAGGCGAATTCATCTATTCATTCCCCCTTCGGGCGGTCCCAACTGCGTCATCTGCTTTGTTGCGAAGGATTCGCGGTATGGCAATACAGCTTCATTCTT
>WJJA01000209.1 GCA_014729955.1 bacterium | reverse complement strand
TGTAAATCGTCGAAGCGATCCGCGTGGTGCAGCGCGGCCGGCGTGTGTTCAGCGGCACGGTGGATCCTGCCGTGGACGACCCGACCGCCGACCCGATCGCCGTTCTGCGCCGTAAACTCACCCCCATGGAAAATCGTGTCCTCGACCTTCACATGGAAGGCAAACGCAACATCGAGATCGCCCGCATCATCGACAAAAGCCCCAAGACCGTGCACTCCCACCTGCGCAGCCTCTACGAAAAGCTGAACGTGGACTCCCTGCCCGCCCTCCTGAAGCTGTTGGGGCAGTGACGGCCTTGCCACGTTCATTCTTTATGATGATCAGTTCGATATCTTCGTGATCATTACATTGCGTGCCTTCCGTCGTGATCCTTTTTGTGGTAACCGGCGTATGAACAAACCCAGAAATATCTGATCATCGCTCCGCTGGTCTTATAGTCTTCCCGTTTTCTACGCATTTTTTACTACTACACCAAATTCAATGATTTCAATGATTGGGAGTGATAATGAACATGACTGAAGCGGTTTCTTTTTCTTGCAGTTTTTCTACTGGCAAACACTGCCTTCTCCACTGAGATTTCAGGATCGCTAACCCGGATATTTCACGAGTTCAAACTTTGTCAGATGTGAGGCGCGAAGGATGAAGCTGTATGGCAATACCGCGAATCCTTAGGAACAAAGCAGATGACACAGTTGGAACCGCCCGAAGGGGGAATGAAAAAAAGAGTTTGGCTTGAACACATTCTGTGCCGAAGCAAAACTATATAGCGCGACACTATCTTATTGTTATTATGCTATATAGAAAAGAATATTTTCTTCATTCATGAAATATTCGGGCTAAGCGGAGTACTGGAAGCGGACGAATACGTTGTTACCGGGAACCTTCGGATTGTAGAAAGAGAGTCGCTTACCATTGAAGCCGGAGCGGTGTTCCTGATTAATGATCGAAATTTTACACCCAATGAACCGTCCCACAGCCGCCCGGTCGCATTGCCGCGGTCGGGCGGAACTATATCGTTGCGATCCCTTTCACAAAGCCGTTGAAAACCGTATCTTACCCGCACGCTCGGCACAGGAATCAATCGGAACGGTTTCACTACGGCACCATACATGCAACCACGCTTATCAAAGTCCCGCATCTTGTCCCACCGTCAATGCGCGTTGCGTCTCTACCATGAGCTTCACCATCCGACACGGGGGGGTGAACCCGGCCCGGCGGGACGGTTTTACATCGAAGAGGGGCGCCGTGTCGGGGAGGTCGCACGCAGTCGTTTCCCCGGCGGGGTGCTGGTGGATGTGCCGTTCTTTGATGTCAAGCAATCGGTCGCGCGAACATGGGAGTTGATAGACGATCCGAATGTGCCCGCCGTCTTCGAGGCTTCGTTTGAATGGAACGGCGTCTATGTGCGCGCGGACATAATGGAACGCCGGCATGACGGCTGGGGCTTGTGGGAGGTGAAGAGCGTCCTGCATGCGAAAGAGCGTCACCTGTACGAGCTGGCATTGCAGCGTACGGTGATCTCGCTCGCCATGGCGGAACGTGACGGTGCACGCGATACCGATGCAGTCGCGAAGGCCGGGCTCCTGCTGTTGAACCGTAACTATGTTTACGAAGGCGGCGAGTACGATACGCGGCACATGTTTGCGGCGGAGCCGCGGACACGAGAGACTGCACGGCTGCAAAAAATGGTGCTGCGTGACATCGAACGCGCCCGTGAAACGATGATGGAAGAGACGACACCGCCGATCCTGCCCGACGAACACTGTTACAACCCGTATCCCTGCCCGTTCCTCGACGTGACCTGCGAAACCCCGGAACCTCACGAACTGCTTTCCATGCCGGGTGTCGGTGTGTCGAAGCTGGAGCAGTTGCAGAAGGAAGGCATCCACTCCATCAACGATTTCATGGAAGAGGATCCGATGCTGACCCTGCAGGGGCGACGGGCGTTGAAGGCAATCCGAAACGGCGGCCGTGTGATCGAACCCGGCCTGGTCGAAGAACTGGCGAAGATCGAATACCCTCGCATGTTTCTCGATTTCGAAGCCGCGCAGGCCCCGTTGCCGAGATGGGTCGGGACACGTCCGTTCGAACGTCTGCCGTTCCAGTTTTCATTGCATATCGAACCGCGTCCGGGCGAGCGGCTGCATGAGGCATATCTGCACGAGACAGCCGACGACCCACGCCGACCGCTGGCCGAAGCGCTGCTGCAGGCGACCTCGCAATTCCCCGAGGCGCCGATTCTCTCTTACTCGGCTTACGAAAAACAGGTGATTCACGACCTGTCCCTGCATCTGCCCGACCAGGCCGAGAGTTTGCGTGGGTTGAAGAAACGGCTGGTGGATCTGCTTCCCATAGTGATGAATCATATCTATGACGTGGGTTTCAACGGTGGATACAGTATCAAAGTGGTGCTGCCTGCACTGGTACCGGAGTTGGATTATTCGGATCTGGAGGTGGCGGACGGAACGACTGCTTCGGTATATTTCATTCGCATGCTGGATCAGCTCCGCCTCGCTGCCGGTTCGGGGGATGCGACGCCCTCGCACATTGAAGCGGACCGAATTCGCGAAACCACAACCACCCCCGAAGGTACTACCTCCGACACGGTACAACAGGCAGGCCGAGAAGCGAAGCGCATTCGTGAAAGCCTGTGGCGGTACTGCCGCCGTGACACCGAAGCGATGGTCGCGCTCCTGCATGCATTAGAAGAAGAAGCTCACCGCGATACCCCTTGAAGTGGTGTGCAGGGTGCGGACGCGGGCAACGTTGCATCGTGATTGGTATGGAGGAGGGAGGGTTTTATGCTTCCGGAATCCCGGATTGACGTTACGACGGATCCAATGACGTTCAAGCACCAGGTGATGCATGTGCACGGCGATGCGATTCGCTCCATGACCTCCGTGTACTATGCCCGTGCGGTGCATGAGGCGGAGAACTTCATGCTGCATGCCGCCGTCGCCGATGCGGAATTCGCCTTCCAGCTCGCCCAATTGTACGACGCCTACTCCCACATCCATGTCGCCGCTTTGCTGGTGAAGCTGCATCTTGAACGGGGTGATTTTGACAACGCCCGTTTCTACTACGAGTGGGGCAGGAAATACCTCGACCCCGGAGATCGTCGTTACAAGCATGACAGGGATGCTTTCAAAGAGCTGCAGAAACGGATCGAAGACAACGGCGGGGGAAATACGGACGAATCGATGCAATAATAGATAAATTGCTCCGGTCACTGGTTCCCGTCTTGCCCTTTTCTTGATCCTTCCTTAGCTTATCATAAGCTTAACCGATGATTCTTCTTCAACCGGGGGGATTCGCCATGCCTGCGAAGCGCAGCCTGCTACCTTTGCACATGTTTACCCTTGTTTTTCTTTGCACTACCTTCCTCTTGATCCCGCAACACTCGCTTTCCGATCCGGTATGGGATCCGTGGAACGGTGTGCCGGTCCATGAAGGAATGGACCTTAATCTCGATCAGCGGGGAATCGCTTCCAGGGACGGCCAAACCCTTGTGGTCTGGGAAGAAGCGGAAGTGTTTGGGCCGCGGTTGCGTGCTCATCTCATTGCGGCAGACCATGATACGCTTTGGCCGGGCGGGTGCGTTGTCGCGGAAGGCGCTGACCTGTACGGCTCCTGCCGCGTTCTGCCGTCAGGCGAAGAGGAATGGCTTCTGATGTTTTCGGCTCAGCGGCGGTTGCGTGCGCAAAAACTCGATGCGAACGGCGAGCTGCTATGGATCGAGCAGGGCGAAGAGCCGGAGGCGGGTGTGCCGGTATACGGGGACGATTCCGAGTACATATCACCCGGGCTGCTGCGACTCCTCGCGGACGGCGAGGGCGGATTGTACGTCCTTTTCAGAGCCGGCTCCACCCTTCATCCCACTCGTGAAAAGATCGTCCTGCAGCGTCTCGGCAATGACGGCTCGGTCTATCCCGGCTGGCCGGACGAGGGGATCGTACAGCACGACGATGGTGTGTCGGCGGACATGGCTCCTCGCGGCGATGACGGCGTGTGGGTCATTTATGAGCAGGAATCCACCAATGGAAACGTCCACCACCATTTCAACGGCTTTGACGGGAACGGCGCATCGATCCTGGAGGAGCCGGTACAGTTGAACCGGTACGAACCTGCGAGGCTTGGGATTGCCGCCGACGGTGACGGGGGTTGTTATGTTGCGCATCCGGGTGACGAACCGGAGC
>WJJA01000208.1 GCA_014729955.1 bacterium | reverse complement strand
GGTGTTCTTCGGGCAATGCCATGCTCGCGGACCAGACCGCAAGATCGGGACGAAGGGTAACACCGGAACCCGCGCCGTATGCCCAACCCTTCTTTTCGCCGAGGTCTCGATAGATCAAGTCGCTGATCATGCTGTTCACGGTCAGCACAGCGGCATGATGGTTCTGCGGAGGGGTCTCTAGGGCAAAGCCCATCGAGAGGTAGCCCTGTGTGCCGCTGCCCTTAACGATCAGATGATCCCGGCTGCGTTCGACATCGACAGGCATGGTTTCCGCCAGGGAATGAAGCGACAGAGCCGATGCAGACGGGAGAGAACCAAAGGCGATGTCCGCCATCGCGAACACATCTTCGGGGGGAGCCGGCGAAACGACGGATAAAATGAGATTGTCGGGTGCGAAGTATTCTTCCTTGAACGACAGCAGCCGCCCTCGCGGTACCTCTTGCAGCGTAGAACCGTCCCCGTAAACGGAATAGGAAATCGGATCATCTCTGAAGAGGGAGTCATTGCGGACTGCTCGCGCAAGTGTAGAAAGCTTGTCCTCTTTTCGCTTGATCGTACGAATCAGATCTTGTGCTTCACTGTCGATCGCTTCCTGTTCAGGCAGGTCACGGGCAATCAGTTCGCCAAGCAGCTGCATCGCGTCCGGCCAGACCTCGGCGACTGCTTCGATACGGACGTAACTGTAGGCGGATGAAGTGCGGTAGTCATCCATCGGAATCATCGGGTTGTCGGTTGCGTTCAGATCCATCCCGATGGTTTCCATGCGCTGCTGAAGGGTCAAGCCGTCCGGGTCAGGGCTGTTCTTTTCCAGCAGCCGATGCAGCAGGGCCGCCCAACCGCGTCGTTCGTTCCCTTCACGTTCGGCGCGGTGTCTTGCGACGAGGTGAAGACCCGAGACCGGCACATTGGTCGCCTGCCGTGCGATGACGACTAAACCGTTTTCGAGAGTGTCTGAGTTTACCGGACCCAGCTGAACACCCTCGGAGGATTCTGTCTCAGGTGGTTCCGGGAGGTAGGCGGTGGCGATCCAGTCGGCACGGTCCAGCCATTGCGCTGCTGCCGCGACGGCTGTTTCCAGATCCACCGAATCACGCATTTGCTCAAAGCGTTCCCAGAATCCCCGGGGAGCCAACGCGAGCTTGGGGACCAACAAGAAGGATCCGTACTGCACCTGTTCGGAGAAAAACAGCTCACTTCGCCGTTCATTGGCCAGCGTCGCCTGCAGGAGGCTGTCGGACAGTTCGGTGCCAGACAAGCTGTGTACGATCTCAAGCGCTTCGTCCGTGACTTCCTTCGCATTGGCATTCGGTGCCAGACCGATGTGAATATCAGTAACGCTGAAATTGGGGTCGGTATTAGTGTCCAGGTAGAGATACATGGCCCGGGGCGGCGAGGATTCCGTCAGCGCCTGTTTGAGTCGATCCTCCAGGATCGAGGTCAGCAGGGTGTAGGCCGGGTAATCGGCTTCATCATAGCGGGGAGCGGGAATGGACACACGAAGCAGACCGGTCCGTGTCGCGCCGTGGGTTAGATGCACCTGCCGGCTTTCCCAACCGTCGAATCCCGTCGGCCAACTCGTGGGGCGTTCAGGCAGTGTTCGTGGAGATTCATTCCCATAGACTTGTTCGGCCAGCTCTTCCATTTCAGCGAAGGAAAGGTTGCCTCGCAGAACCAGCACCATGTTGTTGACCGCGTACCAGTCGTGGTAGAACTCCGCGACAGTTTCACGCGACATGGACTCGATACCGGGAATGGTACCGAGCGTGGGGAAGGCGTAGCTGGTGCCGCCGTAGGTTTTCTGCAGATGGAACCGTTCCGCACGATCCGATGCACGGTCGTACGATTGTTTCAGTTCGTTGACCACCCGTCCTTTTTCCACTTCAAAGGTGTCTGCCGGGATGGTGGAGTGGAGGATCATATCCGCATGCAGCTCCATCGCATCGCGCGCATGCCGGCTCGGCACCACCAGGATGAAATTGGTGTAGGTTTTGGCGGTTTGAGCATTGTAATACGCGCCCATCAGGTCGAAGCCGTCATAGATCTCGCCCTGGGTACGGGTTTCCGTGCCGCGAAAGAGCATATGCTCGAGCATGTGAGTCGCGCCGGCGCTGGTCAGGGTTTCGTAAGCGGAACCGGTGCGAACAACCACGAGAGAAGAAAGCAGCGGTGAAGAGCCATCCGGCATCATCACTACTTCGAGGCCGTTCTCGAGGGTGATCGAGCGAACAGTTTCGCCGGCCTGTGTAGAGGGCCCATATAACAGAATCAGCAGAACTGCCGGCAGGATCGAAATTCGCAACAGGCGGCGGAGACGCATGCCATCCTCCGAGTGTGGGTGAGCTGAGCCAATCTGTCTATTTCGGCGGTTTGATATCAAACTCGTCATAAATACGTTTCAATTGTTGCTTGTCGCAGAGGATGAGCAGGTGATCCCCGGAATGGAGTACATAATCGCCGGCGGGGTGCAGGGTGATGTCGTCCGATTCCCGTTTGACCGCCATGATGACCGCTCCATCGGTTCGATTGCGAAAACTGACATCTTTCAGTGCGGCATTGTCCAATTTGCTGCCGGGTGTGATAATGACCTCTTCCATGGACAGGATATGGCCTCCGACACGCATGTACATGTCGAGAAAATCCATGAAGCTGGGGTTGAGAGTCTGCGTGGCCATGCGCTTCCCGCCGATTTCGTAGGGGATCACGACGCGGTTCGCACCGGCACGAACGAGCACAATCTCGCTCTCCTTTTCGCTCCCGCGTGCGACGATATGCAGGTCTGGATTCATGGTGCGGGCGGTTATGGTGACGAGCACATTGGCGGCGTCGCCGGTTAGCGCGGCGACCAGGTTCTTCGCACGGTCGATCCCGGCGGTTCGAAGCACGTCATCGTCCGTAGCGTCGCCCTCGATGACCAGATAGTCCCGTTCACGCGCCGCCTCCATG
>WJJA01000207.1 GCA_014729955.1 bacterium | reverse complement strand
GGACTGCTCCATCCGCTCAGACAGGAAGCCGGCGGCCGCCTGCAGATTCTGGTCCGGATCAAAGGGATTTTCCACGCCAAGGTTCTTTTGAGCCGCCGGTGTCAGGCCGGTCAGTCCCATACCGCCCTGTTCATCCACATGCTGCGGATCGCCGCCGGAGGCGTAAGCGACCATCGCACGAAGGAGATCAGGATCGACCTCTTCGGAATGCGCGATGTTTTCAATGGTTTTGGACCAGTGGTCAAGTTTGAACTCTTCGTCTATAGGTGCCATCTTGTTGCCGTTCGGGTACGATGGCGATACACCCTCGTTTTCATGGATCTGCCTGTAAAGCATATCCGCCAGTCCCAGCCTTCCGGATGCGGCGATATGGTCGCCGATCGCATTGTCGAACATGCCCTGGTAGATCTCTGTGCCCGGACCTTTGCCGCCCATCATGTTGGTGTCGCCGCGCATCTTCTTCATCAGTTCACGGGCGAAATACGCCTCAAATCCCTGGCAGGCACGGTAAAGCTCCTTGTCCTCGACATGGTCGGGGACCTTGCTTTCACGGGCCCACTGCATCACCTTGCGTGCGGAATCCGCCGCACGGCGCATGCCGTCCAGCTGCAAGTCTTCCCCGCCGTCGATAGGGGGAATCGGATTGAGACTGAACCTGTCCATCAGATAATCACCAGTTCAGCCTGCAGCGCTCCCGCTTCCTTCAGCGCCTGGAAAATGGCGATGATGTCACGCGGGGATACGCCGAGGTTGTTTAATGCGGTTGCCACCGCACCCACATCGGTGGAGTTCTCTATCACCTGCACACCGGTCGCTTCCTGCTGCACCTGGATCTGGTTCTGCCGCTGAACGGTCGTACGTCCCTGGCTGAATGGTCCGGGCTGGGAGATGATCGGTGTGGATGCGACGGAAATCGATATCGAGCCGTGACTGATCGCCACACTGGAAAGGTTGACCTCTGCCCCGATGACAACCGTGCCGGTACGTTCGTTAATGATCACACGGGCTTCCACGTCCGGCTGAACCACCAGGTTTTCCGTATCTCCGATCAATGCCATCGATCCGCCCGGGTAGTCGGGCGGTACAGCAACCTCGATGGACACCGGATCGAGGGGCGTCGCCAACGGTTCGCCGAATGTGTTGTTGATCGCTGTCGCGACACGACGTGACGTTGTGAAATCACCTTCGTTCAGCACGTAGCGAAAGAGCTCAAGCCCGTCCATCGGAATCGTATAGTCCCGTTCGACCAGCAGGCCCTTTGGTACGCGTGCGACGGAGCTGACGTTCTTCTTCAAACTGACCGCGCCCGCTTCCACCGCAAATCCACCGACGCTCACCGGCCCCTGAGCCATGCCGTACACTGTGCCGTCCGGATCCACCAGCGGGGTCAGCAGCAGCGTCCCGCCGGAAAGGCTGCGTGCATCGCCCATGGAGGAGACCAGCACATCCACCCGTTGCCCTTCCTTGGTGAAGGGAGGCAGATCGGCGGTCACCATCGTTGCAGCGACATTTCTCAGGCGGATACGGTCGGAATCGAGGGAGATGCCGAAACGGTCGAGCATGTTCAATACCGACTGGTTCGTGAAGATCGCGCTGCGACTGTCGCCGCTGCCGTCCAGACCAACTACGATGCCGTACCCGATCAGGGGATAACTGTTGACCCCTTCCACTTCAGCGATGTCCTTGATTCGGGTCTGCCCCTGGACGATCGCCGGAAGCAGAAGCATCAACAGGAGCGTATGCAGGCGTCTTGTTTTCATCAGAAAATCCAGTTCCAGAGGCGTGTGAAAAATCCCGGTTTCCCGGCAGAGGTGACCATGCCCTTGCCTGAATAGGATATTTGGGCGTTCGCAATGCTGTAGCTGAAGATTGTGTTGTCGGCGCTGACATCTTCCGGCCGTATCACACCTTGAAGGGTCATGAGCTGCTTTTCGCCGTTCACATTCAGCAGCCGTTCCCCCTGGATAGACAACAGGCCGTTTTCCTGCACCTCCAGCACAACCACCGACATCTCTCCGCGTAGCTGACCTGAGCTTTTCGTGACACCTGAGGACTCGTTGTCGTTACGTGCCTGTCCTTCAAGCCCCAGTGAGTTGATGCCGAAGCCCAGCATCTGGCCCGTGGAAATCACGTCGGTGTTCAATCGCGTATCAGACTTCGTGCGTGTGTTAGTCTCGTTGGTGCCCTGGGTCTCTTCGACCAGCAGTACGGTCACGATATCGCCTTCGTTGAATGCCTGCTTGTCAGTAAACAGACTGCGGTCGACCACACCGGGGAACCGCTGTGCCTCAGCCGCCGGCACTGCAACCAGCAGCAGAGCAAGAAGTATGAATACCGCAATTCGACTGTTCATTGTGACGCTCCAAAGGTTCGGGTCTGGTAACCGTCCACCAGCACCTCCGCCGTACCGGTGACCCGTCCTGACAGGCGGACGTCATGGAGGGCGTTTTTGACTCGTATCCTTTCGCCCACATGACCGTGCTCAAGCGCCTCGCCGGGCAGGGTAACCGTAACGCCGTTCAACTCCGCCCGCAGTTCAATCGGTTCGCCGCGCACCACAGCCGGACGTTCCGCGATACGATCCCAGGTCAGCAGGTCGCCTTCACGTACCGGTCGTTTCGCCCACCACTTCCTGCCGGTGAGTGCATCGGGGGACTCGGGCCATCCGGATCGAATCGTCGTGATCTCCTCACGCCGCCATGCAATCTGACTTAAATCAATCTCTTCATGACTGTTCGCACGGCCCTGGTACATTGGTACACGGGCAAACGCATAAATCCGTACACTGAGGGGAACGCTTTTCACGATGCGACCGTTATCCCGTAATTGCAGCATCAGGATCGTGTTACCGCGAGGACGTTCATTTCGGGTATAGATCACTTGCAGATTCATATCGTCGGGCAGATGTTCAAGCGGCCAGTCGGCTTTCGGTTCCCACAAGACCATGCCGCTGCCCCACTGCTCCTCCAGGTAATTCTGGACAAGCGTCTTGACACGCTCTTCGCTGACACCGCCGGCCTGTGCGGTTCCGCACATGAACCCTGCGATGAACAGAGCAACCACAAGCGCCGGGTAGGCATGGTTCTTCATCATCGACCGTCTATCGTTTCAACTGGTTTGCCTGCTGCATCATCTCATCCGCCGTCTTGATCGCCTTCGAGTTGATCTCGTAGGCTCGCTGGGCGGTGATCATGTTGACCATCTCTTCAACCACATTTACATTGGACGCTTCCAGGTAGCCCTGGTGGATTTCCCCGAAGCCTTCCATCCCGGCCTGCCCTACAATCGGCGGGCCCGAAGCTTCCGACTCGATGTACATATTCTGCCCGATGGAACGAAGCCCTTCTTTGTTGGTGAAGCGTGCCAACTCGAGGCGACCGATATCGACCAACTCCGTCGCTCCGACCAGTTGCACACTCAAGACACCGTCACGGCTGATGGAAACACGCATTGCATCTTCCGGCAGAATCAGTTCGGGGTAAACGGTGTAGCCTTCAGAGGTCACAATCCGGCCGTCCGGGCTTCGCTTGAAGCTGCCGTCACGGGTGTAGGCAATGGTGTCGTCCGCCTTGCGTACCTGGAAGAATCCGTCCCCCTCGATGGCCATGTCGAGGTCGTTGTACGTCGCGGTCGGACTACCCTGCACATGCACCTTTTCAATCGCAACCGGCTTGACACCGTGCCCGATCTGCAATTCCGTCGGCACCACTGTACCGAGGCGACGAACAGACCCGGACGCCTGGGTGGTCTGGTAGATCAAATCCTGGAATTCCACGCGCGACTTCTTGAACGAAGTCGTGTTCACGTTCGCCAGGTTGTTCGAAATCGTATCCAGGTTCATCTGTTGTGCATGCATGCCACTGGCGGCTGTGCGCAGGGCGCGAATCATGGTAAATCTCCCGCCGGACGTAACCGGCTATCGTCGTTTTTGCTGCAAAACATCCTAGAACTTGCCGACATTGTTCACGGCTTTCTGTACCGTGCTGTCCTGTGCGATCATGGCTTTCTGCGAGGACTCGTAGTTGCGATTCAATTCAATCATGATCACCATTTCTTCGATCGGATTGACATTGGACGCTTCCAGCGATCCCTGGACGATTTTTCCTTCTTCTGCATCCTTCTCAATCATCTCTTCGCCGGCCGCCCACATGCTGTTTCCCCGCTTCACAAGCTGCGAACGGTCATCAAAATCCACCAGTGCGATGTTGCCCTTGTGTTGTCCGTCTACATAGACATGGCCGACTTCATTCACCGCCAGTTTGTCGCCGTCCACGATAATCGGCGAACTGGTTGTATCGAGCACATTCCAGCCCATCCAGTTCACCAACTCGTTCTGCTGGTTCAGGCGAAAGGTGCCGTTGCGGGTATACTGGATTTCGCCGGTATCGGGGTTTTCGAGCTTGAAGAAACCCGGTCCGTTCACGGCGAGATGAGTGGGAACATTGTCTTTTTCCAGGTGAGCCTGTTCGAACTCGGTGAAGAAGCCTTCCTCGAGATCGCCGATACGTGTCCCTTCTCCCCACGGACCGCCCTGCACGATCTCGTTGTTCAGAAGCGTGCTGAAATAGCGCCTGTCGGCCTTGTATCCGTGTGTGGAGCTGTTGGCAAGGTTGTTTGAAAGGCTTGCCAGCCGGAGATAACGGGGCAGCATACCTGCGGCGGAATGGTAAATCCCTCGTATCATGCGAAACCTCTTTGCGAAACAGGGTTGTCCCACGGGACTCCGAGCAAGAGGTATGCCTCGCATGTACGAGGGATTTAAAACTCTGCTATCAATACAGTTAGAGTAACGATTCGAAAATGCCTGCTTCGCAAAACGGGGGGTAAAAAGCGCTACTGCGGCAAGAGTTACCGGTTTTTATGTGGTGGGAAACGAGCCTTATAAATCGACTTGCTGCTCGTCCTCCGGCAAGAGAGTTCTCCAGATTGCGAGCCACTTGCCGTCCTTTTGGGTAAAGACGAACAGGTCGCGGCCCAGCTCCTGGTATCGTGTGCCCTTCATTGAGTAGTCAATGGCGAACGTGTAGTGAGCGATGGCTGTCGTTCCGATTGCGCTGACATTCACATCTCCTTGATGAAAGGAATGCAACTCGGCCGATTCGACAAACTGCCGATAGCTATCAACGCATGCATCTCGACCATCAAGACGCTTGCCTCCCTTGAGATCTTCAATGGCCATATCAGGGTGACAGATATCGCATAAAGCTTCCCAGTCGTCGTTGGTCCAGGCATGATTCAATGCCTTTACGGTGCTCGTGATGGACTGTTGTGTGTCCTGCATACATACTCCCTTCGAAAACGTCTAACCCGGATATTTCTCGAGTTCAAACTGCGTCAGATGTGAGGCGCGAAGGATGAAGCTGTATGGCAATACCGCGAATCCTTCGCAACAAAGCAGATGACGCAGTCGGGACCGCCCGAAGGGAGAATGAATAGATGAGATTGGCCTGGACACAATCTGTGTCAGAGAAAATCTGTATAGCGTGACATTATCTTATTGTTACTATAGTTTTTAAGAAAAGAATATTCTCGCCATTCATGAAATATTCGGGCTAACTTCCTCATCCCATGATATAAGCGTTTCGACAGCGACTCAATCGGACTGACTGTTCAACCGCCATGATACCTCGTAAAACTGAGCCCGGCAGTTATGTAACTCAGTCATCTGACATGGAAGGTTCTCCACGGATGTGATATTCCTTCGCGACGAGACGTGCCGGCATATAGTCGGGATCAATTTTTAACGCCCAGCGGATATACTCCATCCCTTCAAACGTGAACTCGTTGAGTAGCAGGTATTCTCCGCGCCGTGTGAACATAGCTGCATACATATTAATCACAAATGCTTCCATGCGGGAGTTGCCTTTCGCACTGAGGATCGGATCCAGCTCCAATCCGGTAAAATGGAAGGGATACGGCTTTCCTGTCCGTGTTTTGATTCTCATAAACAAACCTTCGGCGAAGATCTCATATTCGCCATCCGGCAAGGAAAAACCGACCGACACCAATACCCCCGGTTTGCCGCCCTTGTGCCGAACCGTGGCAAGCACAAAGTCCATGATCGCACTGTCGATTTCGGATACAGGTGCGCCGGCCTCCTGCAGATTCCGTAAGGTTTCCAGTTCTTGTTCAGCAAATTTCAGTCGCGGACCGTAGGTATCTTCCACAAACTCACGGTAATCCCCTCTACGCAGTCGAACAGGATTGATCACGGTCAGATCCGGCCGCATCTGTTCGCTTTTCATGAGGTATCGATACGGCAGGTTCACCGTGGCCTGTTGCGTGGAAAACACATAACTGTCCAGTCGGACCGTACGAATCGCATTGCGTGCATGGGTACGCCAGATG
>WJJA01000206.1 GCA_014729955.1 bacterium | reverse complement strand
GTACCGACCGTTCGTAAAATCGACACGATAGTCACCGAAACGCCCGCGATTGCGGCCGGCCTTGAGGTCGATATAAACCTGGTCGATCTCCTCCAGCCGACGGCTGGTGCCTTCCGGCTGCACCGGCAGGTTACGGTCGTCCAGCAGGGCTTTGACTTCAATGTCACGAGCCAACTGTCCTTCCAACCCGAGCCGAACTCCCGATTCGAGGCTCACATCCCGGTTTGAGCCGACACGCACCCCCCGAGTGATCGACCCGGAGGTGCGCAAATCGCTGCTGCTGCCGAAAAGCCCTCCCCGTGTTTGTTCGCGACGGCGGGGAATCACCCGGATGGTCTCATCAAGCAGGCTATCCGCAGCACGGGCGTCGGCGAGGGTGCGCTCCTGCAACGTGTCCGGCAGGCTCACGGGCAGGTAGCGGAACCGCACGTCCAGACGTGGAGGAGGCGGCGGGGACAGCCATGTCAGACGGCCGAAGGTGGGCTGCAGCTTGAAATCGATTCCGGCCCGGTAGATATGCGTGCTGTCCGGATGTTCGACGACCAGGGTCGCCGGATCGATGTAGCGGTGCGGCAGGGCGATAAGTGTTGAGCTTGTATCAACCTCGATGACACCGCTGAAGGTGCCGGGCGGTTGAGAAGGCTCAAACACGTTGCCGGCCGCAGTGGGCAGGAGCGAAAAAAGCGACAGGACAAGGAAAACCGGGAACAGTGCAGAACATCGTGCACCTCGAACCCACGTATGTCCAGCTGCAGCGTTCACTTCGCGCGCCGTACGAGGAACCACCGCACCCTCGAACCGCCCACGGTGACCAGCCGATTTCCCTGCCGGTCGAGATCGCGCACCGCTCCGTCGAACCGTCCCGACGGCCAGGTTTGCAACGGCTGCTCGCGTTCTCCCCAGACCGCAACCCCGCCTTCACCGCAGACCCACAGCAGGCTGTCCGACCAGGCGGCGCCGGTCGGCCCGCCATCCTCGAACGGCCATACTCGCCGACCGGTGAAGGTGCCGAAACGATCCAGCAGTACGATTTCCCGGCGTCCCGGGTCAACCACGGCAATCCGCCCGTCGCTCGAAGCCTCGATTCGTGTCGGGCGCACGAGACCGCCGGGCACATCACCACGCCGTGCGATGCGTTCCATCATGCGTCCCTCGCTGTCCAATCGAAGGATTTCCAGCAGGTCCTGTTCGAGCACCAGCACATCGCCGTTCGGCAGTCGTGCCGTGCTGACCGGCCTCTGCAGCTCGACGTCGTCTTCAGGCGAGCCGGAAAAGGGGTCAAGCGGCGCCAGCCAGGGGTCGAATCGCACAATCCGTCCGCCCTGCATATCGCTGATCCAAAGTTCAAAGGCGCCGGTGGCGAGGTCTGTCGCCTGGCGGAACGCATCGCTTCCAAAGCCGAATCCGCCCGCCTGTCCCCTGTATCGACCTTCCTCGTCGACCTGGATCACCCGCTGCCGTTCGTCGTCAAGCAGGTAAGTTGACCCGTCATGGCCGAAGGTCACCGCAAGGAAGGAGGTACGCGGCGTGAGGATGTCGGCAGGAGTATCCGACAGGCCGCGACCGTCCGGGACCAGTTCAAACGTTTGCCCGGAAACGGACGCAACCGATCCTGCTATTGCGAGCAGAAGACATGCGCAGAGACGTACCGAACGAAGCAGGTAGGCAGCTCTCGAAAATCGGGAAGCCGAAGGATATCGCCGGCCGGAAAACTGTTGTAATCGCATCGTTGCCGCCGCTGTACGGAATCATCTTTACGGAATCATCCAAAAAAAGGTCCATCCTCAACCTTGAGAATGAACCCTGTAAACAAGTAGAACAAGTCTATGAAGGCAAAACCTCGATGGTTTCCGAACCCTTCCCGTTTCACCATCATGCAACCGGCGCGGCCGTTATCCCGTAACCGCTTCGCCCATGCTGAGCTTGTAGACATCTTCAAGGGCTTCGGCCGACGCATTCCAGCTGAAATCGCGCTGCATGCCGTTACGCATGATCGCGGTCCAGGCTTCCTTGTCCTTGAACGCTTCCACTGCACGCTTGACGGCATCCACCAGCTTGTCGGCCGAATAGCTGTCAAAGACGAACCCGGTACCGGTCTTTTTCTTCGGCCTGGCATTTTCGACAGTATCCACCAGCCCGCCGACGGCATGCACGATCGGCGGGGTGCCGTACGCCATGCTGTACATCTGGTTCAACCCGCACGGTTCATAATGCGAAGGCATCAGGAAGGCATCCGCGCCCGCCTCGATTTTATGCGCCAGCTCATCGCTGAAATCGATTTTCGCGACGACACGTCCCGGATACTTCTCAACCAGGCCTTTCACCATCTCTTCGACATCCGACTGGCCTGTTCCAAGAATCACCAGGACGATCGGCATCTCCATCAGCTTTTCGGCGGCCTCTTCCAGCAGGTCGAATCCCTTCTGTGTCGCCAGACGTGAAATCAGGCCGATCACCATCGTGTCATCATCCGCCTCGATATCCATCTCTTCCAGCAGTGCGGCACGATTGGCGGCCTTGTTGTCCAGCTCTTCTATCGTGTAATTCTTCGCGATATGCTTGTCGACTTCCGGGTTCCACTCGTCCACATCGATCCCGTTCAGCACGCCGTGCAGCACATCCTTGCGCGTCTGCAGCAAGCCGTCAAGCCCGCTGCCGAATTCGGGGGTAAGAATTTCACGCGCATACGTGGGCGATACCGTGGAAATCAGGTCCGCTGTCGCCAGTCCGGCTTTGAGGTAATTGAAATTGCCGTTGTCCCAGGCGGGGTGCGTCTCATCGAATGGAATGATGTCCGCCCCGATCTGCTGCGCGGTTTCGGCGGAAAACACTCCCTGGTACGCGAGATTGTGTATCGTCAGAAGCGTGCGTGTGTTCTGGAAGAACTCGTCATCCTTGTAAACCGTCTTCAGATAGAACGGCACCAGCGAACTTGTCCAGTCGTTCACATGGATCAGGTCCGGCTGCCAGAACAGCACTTTCAGCATCTCAAATGCGGTGCGTGCGAACAGTGCGAAACGCAGATGGTTGTCTTCCCACCCCTCTTTGGTCTTCGGATCGACATAGACGTCGGCACGGTCAAACAAAGGTTTGTATTCCAGGAAGTAGGCCTGCACCTTGGAGTCCGGCAGAAAGCCCGATTTCACACTTACCGTGATGGTTTGGTCGCCGAGGGGAACATGGATTTCACGCAGACGGATCACTTCCCGCAGGTTGTACTTTCGGTCACGGATCTTCTTGTATTTGGGCATGAGAACACGGACGTCATGTTCCCGATCTTTCAGGGCTTTCGGCAATGCACCGGCTACATCGGCCAAGCCTCCGACCTTCGCAAACGGAAAGACCTCGCTGGACAAATACAGAATGTTAAACTGTGCCATGGGCCCCGTAATCCCTCGGTAGGTGAAATCATGAGAGGACACTTACTACATTCAGGGTTATAAAGACCTCTAAATATACGAAAAACTAAGCGACAGAATCAAGTTCGGGTTGATACACAACCGTCCGGTTACGTCCCTCCTCTTTCGCCCGATATAGAGCCTGATCGGCATGGTTGATGAGATCCTGTGAGGATTTCACATGGTAGGAATCGTCTGAAACCCCGAGGCTGATGGTCAACCGTCCCAGCGGTTGCTGTTCGCCGAAGGGAAAATCGGTCTCGTACACCGAGGTTCGAATCTTTTCCGCCACAATGCGGCCGGCCTTCGCATCTGTTTCCGGCAGCACCACCGCAAACTCCTCGCCGCCGTACCGTGACACGATATCTTCCGCACGTACCGAAGCACGCAGCACGTTGGCGAACATCTTCAAAAGCTGATCGCCCTGCAAGTGGCCGTGGTTGTCGTTGTAATGCTTGAAATTATCGATGTCTATCATGATCAGCGCCAGGGAGTGGCCGTACCGGCGGGCGCGAGACAGTTCCGTCTGAATCTGGCGCGCGAAGAACCGGCGGTTGCTGATATTGGTAAGGGGATCCATGGTCGCCATTTTGTGCACACGCGAATGCGCGTTCGATACCTCAATCGCCTGCCCCACCAGGCGGCCCAACTGGCTCAGCTTGTCGAACTGACGGTGACTGACTCCGGTCGCGTTCTTGAAGTAGAGCATCATCATGCCTTCGACACGTCCGGCATTCGTCAGCGGGACAACAAGACCCTCCTTCAATTCCGCGATCTCAGCCAGGTGACGATTCATGATGCCCTTGTGCGACCGTGGATCGATGATACGGGGACGATGATCTTCCAGCACTTCCGACACAAACTTCTCATTCAGCAGGAGCGACATGCGATTGTCGCCGACGCCGGTGAAGTTCCGTCGCCAGGAGATGAACTCTTCGTAACGCGATCCGAGCCGGCTGAAAATGTGAATTTCGAACATGTCATACTTGAACATTCGCCGCAACGCATGCCCCACCGCCGGCATCAGCCGTTCGCTACGCAGTTCACCGGACAAGGCTTTCTGCAGGCTGTTCTGCATCCGTACCCACAAGAGTTCCTGCAGTTGCCGCTGCACCCAGGGGTCATAGGAATCCGCAAACTGGATCACCGACTGCATCGGATAGCCGATGCCGCGACGGTCCTGCTGCATTTCGGGAGGATAACGAAGCTGGTTGACAACATCGTAGACTTCGGGATAAGACTTCAGCAGGGCAAGAAAGTTTTCCGCCGCGGTCACGACATGACGGGAATGCCATGCAATGCGAAAATTCCAGGTGTGCTGCAGGTTGAAGACATAGCTGTGGCCGGGTGTGCGTTGCGCAAGGACCACCAGCACTCCGAAGGGTGTTTCCCAAAACCCCCACATCTCGCGGCCCAGAGCGCAACGCGGGGAAAACGGAGCACGTTTCATCTGCCAGTTGGTGGGTTCAGATGGATTAAAGACAAACAATCCCTCGGCCGGCTCATCGCCTTCGAAGGGCCACCAGCCCTCTTTCTGGCGTATGGATTCCGGAATGTGCAGAATGCCG
>WJJA01000205.1 GCA_014729955.1 bacterium | reverse complement strand
GTCTGGGACCGTGTGCTCGTCCATCTGCCGTTGATCCCGGTAATGGCCGGCCTGGCGTATGAAGTCCTTCGTATTGCGGAGAAAAACGCCGAAAAGCCTGCCTGGCGTGCTGCCGTTCTGCCAGGGTTCTGGCTGCAGCGGATCACCACTCGTGAGCCGGACGACGGGCAGGTTGATGTCGCGCTGGCGGCTTTGCATGAATCCCTCGTCAAGGATGCGAGCGAGTATGAGGGGGAGGCTCGCGGTTTGGAGGTTCGTCGCGGCGGTGCCGAGAGCGATGTGCAAGCCGTGATCCGTGACGAAAAAAACGAAAATCAGTCACATCCAGGTGGAAAGAAGCTGGAAAACGCGGAATCTGCGGCATAGAGGCTGGAAGAGAGCCCAGAGAGATTCTATGCGGTACGTGTTCATGGTTGTTGGCCCGTCCATGCGGGTCGCTTTAGTTTTGGGGGGTGAAGCGGAAAAGGCTGGAGCGTTCGTGTATGATGAAGTCTCGTGCTCGTGTATCAGCGGCGGAGGGTATCACCTCGATCGACCATGCTCTGTCGAAAGAAGTGGTGGACAAGCTTCAGCATTATTACATGCCCTGGATCGACGCCGCGCTGGAACCCCTGGACGATTGGGACATCTGGCAACGACCCCATGACGGTGCCAACAGCATCGCCAACCTGATGCTGCATCTTGAAGGAAATGTGCGTCAGTGGATTCTGCACGGCATCCGCGGGGATGAAGACATACGCAAACGGGATGACGAGTTCCGCAGCAGGGATGGTTACACCAAGCTGGCGTTGCTGATCCACCTCCGCAAAACGGTCAATGAAGCATGCGAGGTTATTGAAAGCCTGTCAGATCATGAAGAGCTGCTGCGCAAGCGAACAATCCAGGACCGGCAAAGCAGCACCTACAATGCGGTCTTTCACGTTGTCGAGCATTTCGCTTATCACACCGGCCAGATCGTCTACATAGCCAAGATGATCAGCGGACGCGACCTCGGCTTTTATGACTTGTGACGATACTCAGACTTAGTGTGCTGCTTGTCCATATTGTGTCTCAATTCGTATATTGACCATCTGACAAAAAACAAACATACAAAGCCATACAGTGTATTCAAGGGAAAAGGAGCAGGACGCATGAAGCGAATTGCATGGATTGCGATCGTTATGATGATCGCGGTGATCATGGTCGCGGGTTGCAGCAAGCAGGAAGCGACGGAAGCGAAGGCGGATGCAGAGCAGGGGAACAAGGTCGGCGAAGCGGTTACGGCTGAACTGATTGAACTCAACGCTCTCCTGAGCACACCCCGGGATTACGTGGGCAAAACCGTGGCCGTACAGGGGCATGTGGTCAACCGTTGTGCGGGCAGCGGCTGCTGGGTGTCGTTGAAGACCGAAAATCCGGAGGAGATGTTTTACGTGAAGAGCGCCGATCACTCGTTTGTCTTCCCGGAAGAATGTGTTGACAAGGACATCAAGGTGCAGGGCGTCGTGACGGTGATGCAGCCCGAGGCACACGAGCATGAGCATGAGGAGGGCGAAGGGGATCACGAGTGCCCGGAACCGACCTATTACATCGACCCGACCGGAGTGGAGATTATCTCCTGATCTTGAAAGAGAACTGCTGAAACGAGTTCGCCCCCGATCTTCGGGGGCGTTTCTCGTATGTGCATTCCGGCTGGGCTGCAGCCTAGCCCGAATATTTCACGAGTCCCAACGGTGTCATCTGCTTTGTTCCGAAGGATTCGCGGTATTGCCATACAGCTTCATCCTTCGCACCTCGCATCTGACGCACTATGAACTCGTGAAATATTCGGGCTAGTGGTTATGAATCTGTGGTCGAATCATGTTCTCCGGCTTCAGAATATCATCCAGCTGCTCCCGGGTCAACAATTTTTTCTCCAGCACCAGTTCATAAATTCCCAGGTTGTTTTGAAACGCTTCTTTCGCCAGAGAGCTGCAGATTTCGTAGCCCAAAACGGGATTCAGCGCAGTTACAATGCCGATAGAACGTTCCACATAGCCTCGGCAGACCTCCTCATTGGCCGTGATCCCTTCAATACAGCGATGCTGCAGGGTACGCATACCGTTATCGAGCATCTCCAGCGATTCAAACAGGCTTTGCACGATGACCGGTTCCATCACATTCAGTTCGAGCTGTCCCGCTTCGGCGGCCATGGTAATCGTATTGTCATTGCCGATCACCTTGAATGCAATCTGGTTAACCACTTCCGGGATAACCGGATTGACCTTGCCCGGCATGATCGAAGAGCCGGGCTGCATCGGAGGCAGATTGATCTCGTTGAAGCCGGCTCGCGGGCCGGAAGACAGCAGTCTGAGGTCGTTGCTGATTTTTGACAGCTTGACCGCCAACCGCTTCGTGGCGCTGGAATACATCACGAAAGCGCCGGTGTCCTGAGTCGCTTCGACGAGGTTATCCGCGAGGCGGGTTTTCCAGCCGGTAACCTCTGCCAGGTGTTTCACCACCGTTTCCGAATACCTGGGGTCAGTGTTGATACCGGTGCCGATCGCCGTTCCGCCCATGTTCACTTCGAGGAAAAGCTGAGCATTCTCCTGGAGCCGAACCATCTCTTCCGCCAGAGTGACGGCGTATGATTCAAACTCCTGCCCCAATGTCATGGGAACCGCATCCTGCAGCTGCGTCCGGCCCATCTTCAGGATGTGACCGAACTCTTTTCCTTTCTCACGAAAGGAAAGCGAAAGCGAATGGAGCGTTTCCACAATGCTATCGTTCGTAGCCAGCAGCGCAATCTTTAACGCTGTAGGGTAGACATCGTTGGTGGATTGCGACAGGTTGACGTGGTTGTTCGGGTGGCAGTACTCGTACTCGCCCTTTTCATACCCGAGAAATTCCAATGCTCGATTGGCGATCACCTCGTTGGCGTTCATGTTGGTGGAAGTGCCGGCACCTCCTTGCATCATGTCTACCACGAAATGGGTGTGCATGCGGCCGTTGATGATCTCCAGGCATGCTGATTCAATCGCATCCGTCAGGGGTTTAGAAAGAAGACCGAGGTCACGGTTCGCCCGTGCGCACGCCAGTTTGACTTGAGCTAGTGCCACGATGAGGCGGGGAAAATGGGACAGGCCGATCCCGGTGATGGGGAAGTTTTCCAGCGCCCTCAGAGTCTGGATCCCATAGTAATACTCAAACGGGACATCGCGTTCGCCGAGGAGGTCATGCTCACGGCGTGTGCGACCGGAGACGTACTGCGCTGCCGCATTGACCGCACGTGTGGAGGCTTGCCGCATGCGGCGCGAGATTACACGTGCCGTGCGCGAAAGGATTTTGCCCGCTGCGGCGGGTTGTTCCTCGAACAAACGATTAAAATCGTCACGGTGGATGGAAAAAACGGTTGCAGGCAGGAGTGCGCGAGCGGATGTAGAGTGGGGATAGTCGTCCATGAGTGCGCCTTCCCCAAGAAAATCAAACTTGCGAAAGAACGCCAATCGTGATGCTTCACCCTGAGGACCGCGCTTAAACAGTTCAATTTCGCCGTCATAGACGATATGCACACTGGTTCTTCTCTGGTTCTCTTCAAACAGCAGCTCACCTTCCTCCAACTGCCGTTCCTGTACCGCTTCCGCCAGACGGTGGAGTTCGGCATCGGTCAATTCCTTAAACAGCGCGATGTCTTTCAGGAAGTTGACGATCGGCTCGATCTGCATGGCAATACTCCTGTAGTGTGGTTTGGAGGAAAGTACGCTTTTTTTTCGGCAGGTTCACAGGAGGAGGGAGCTTGAGCCGGACCTGGAACTGTTACGCTGAATGTGGCTGTCGGCTGGTTTCGAATCCTTGTTTCTGAAGAAAGAACGCCT
>WJJA01000204.1 GCA_014729955.1 bacterium | reverse complement strand
GGGTACGGGCGTTGTTCTTCGTGTTCTGCCCCCGTACGGGAAGGCCGCGACGATGCCGAAGACCGCGATAACACCCGATGTCCATCAAACGCTTGATGTTCATCGTGATTTCCGTGCGAAGCGGTCCCTCGACCTTCTGGTTGTTGCTGATCTCCTCGCGGATCTGGCGCACCTCCTGGTCCGTCAAATCGCTCACCTTGCGCGCGCCGTCCACGCCGACCTTTTCGCAGATCTGCCGCGCCCTTGTGCGGCCGATCCCGAAAATGTAGGTCAGGGATACATCAACGCGCTTGTTGCGAGGAATGTCCACTCCTGCAATGCGTGCCATAGCTTAGCCCTGCCGCTGCTTGTGCTTCGGATTCTTGCAAATGACCCGAACGACGCCGCGCCGTTTGATCACTTTGCAGTTTTCACACATCTTTTTGACTGAAGACCGTACTTTCACTTTCCGGCCCCCCTTCTATCTGACGTTTTCCGTTACCTGCTCACTTGTAGCGGTAGACAATGCGCCCGCGGGACAGATCGTACGGGCTCAGCTCCACCGTAACCTTGTCGCCCGGAAGGATGCGAATATAATGCATCCGCATCTTGCCGGAAATATGTGCCAGCACCTTGTGGCCTCCCTCCAATTCTACCTCGAAGGTTGCATTGGGGAGAGTTTCAACAATCGTTCCGTCCATCTTGATCGACGATTCTTTCGCCACTAGCGGTACTCCTCTACCAATTTGCCGCCTGCTCCGGCTCCGGGGTCAATATCCGGGGGCCGTCCTTCGTGATCGCGATGGTGTGCTCAAAATGTGCCGACGGTTGCCCGTCCTGCGTCACCACCGTCCATCCGTCATCCAGCACCTTCACCTTCCAGGTGCCCAGGTTGATCATCGGTTCCACCGCCAGTACCATGCCTTCACGCAGCTTCAAGCCGCGCCGACCTTCGCCGTAGTTTGGTACCTGCGGTTCCTCGTGCAGGTTCTGACCGATGCCGTGTCCGACCAGGTCGCGTACCACGCTGAAACCGCGTGCTTCGACGTAGGTCTGGATCGCATGCCCGATATCCGTCAGGTAGTTGCCCGGCAGCATCAATCGTATGCCTTCATACAGCGCTGCTTCCGTGACATCCACCAGCTCTTTCACACGCGGGTCGACCTTCTCGCCGATGATGAAGGTTCGTGCCGCGTCACCGTACCAGCCGTTTACACGGGTGCCGATGTCCACGCTCAGGATCTGACCCTCGCGTAGCGGGGTATCGTTCGGGAATCCGTGCACCACCCGCTCGTCGACCGACATGCAGCAGGCGAACGGAAAATCCTGCACACCCGGTGCACCTTTCACACCCTTGAACGCTGCAATCGCTCCCCGACTCTCGATCAATTTCTCCACCGCGGCATTAATCTCCGCCGTGGTCGCACCCGGCTTGGCCATGCTGCGCGCCAGGGCGTGGCATTCACCCACCAGCGCACCGGCCGTCGCCATCTTGTCGATCTGTTTCGGCGTCTTGGTGCGTATCATACCGGGAAACGAAGCGCTCCTATTTTACCACGGCCAATACGCGATCGCGCACTTCCTCAATCGTGCCGTCGCCCTCGACCTGCACGAGCTTGCCCTGCGTATTGTAATAATTCGACAACGGCGCGGTCTGATCATGATAGACCTTCAGCCGGTTGCGAATGGTATCCTCTTTGTCGTCGTCACGCTGAATCAAGCCGACATGACCGCACTTGTCGCAGACATCGTCCTGCTTCGGCGGCGCGAACAGCAGGTTGAACACCGCGCCGCACTGCGGACAGGAACGACGGGACGACAGTCGCTTGACAACAACTTCGTCGTCCACGGTCAGTTCGATCGCCTTGTCCACCTTCATGTTGAGCGATTCCATCAGCTTGTCAAGCCCCTCGGCCTGCGGGACGGTGCGGGGGAAACCGTCAAAGATCACTGCTTTGTCGCCCAGGTCCTGCATCTTGCGGCCGATCATACCGAGGATGACATCGTCGGGCACCAGTTTGCCGGCGTCCATGAACTCTTTCGCTTTCGTCCCCAATTCGGTCGCCGCACGCACCTCGGCGCGCAGAAGGTCGCCGGTGGAAAGCTGAATCGCCTTCAGCTCGTCCATCAGAAACTGTGCCTGTGTTCCCTTGCCGACCCCGGGAGGGCCCAACAGAATGACACGCATGTACGAACTCCCCCTGCTCGTGTTTCCCTATGCCCAAGATGCGTGAATGTTCCGGAAAACAATGTTTTCCAATCTCGCATCTCTCGTTTGCTTCGTAACCCGCCTGCATGTGAGCCGAGCGTTCCTGCTATCGGATCGCACCGGGCGACTCAACCCGCTCACAGCGTATACCGCTCCGGCAGGCATCAAACGCCCCCGTTCACCTACATCCTTCGTCGGCCCTTCATGCGACCGGACTTCATCAGGCCGTCATAGTGACGCATGAGCAGGTGCGAATCGATCTGCTGCAGCGTATCCAGCGCCACACCGACCACAATCAGCAGACTGGTTCCCCCGAAGAACGATGTCAGGTTGAACCCGACGTCTGTAAACTTCGACAACAGGGTCGGGAACACCGCGATCAGCGCCAGGAAGATCGACCCCGGCAGTGTGATACGCGTCAGGATGTTATCCAGGTAGCGTGCCGTCTGCTTGCCCGGTTTCTGTCCAGGAATATGTCCGCCGTTCTTCTTCAGATTGCTTGCCACGTCCTGCGGGTTAAACGCCACGGCCGTGTAGAAGTACGTGAAGAAGATGATCAACAGTCCGTAAAAGATCATGTAGATGTAACTGGTGAATCCGAACGCGGTGTTCAGCCAGTCATGCAGCCCCTGCAGAGCACCCTCCTGAGGAATGAAGGAGGCGATGGTTTGCGGGAAGAACATGATCGTCTGCGCGAAGATGATCGGCATCACGCCGGCGGTGTTGACACGCAACGGAATGTGCGTCGACTGCCCGCCGTACATGCGCCGTCCGACCACACGTTTGGTGTACTGCACCGGGATCTTTCGCGAACCCTGGGTCAGCAATACGACCGCCGCCGTGGTCAGGACCAGGATACCCACCAGCACCAGTCCCATCATCGGGCTGCGAATGCCTTCCCCGATCAGGCGCGCCTCGTTAATGATCGCGCTCGGGAAACGCTGGATGATACCCGCGAAAATCAGCAGGGAAATGCCGTTGCCGATCCCGCGCTCATCGATCTGTTCACCAAGCCACATCAGGAACGTGGTTCCGGCGGTCAGGGTAATCATGGTCAGCAGATAGAACCCGATATGGGCGTTCGGCACAACCTTCAAGCCGCCGAGCTGAATGCCCGCCAGAAACGCGGCGGTACCCAGCGCCTGGGCGCCGGCAAGACCGACCGTCCCGTACCGCGTCCACTGCGTGATCTTTTTGCGCCCTTCATCTCCTGACTGCTGCAGCTTCTGAATCGCCGGTACGACGGTCCCGAGCAGCTGGATAATAATGGACGCTGAAATGTAGGGCATGATGCCGAGCGCAAAAATGGTCGCCCGGCTGAAGTTGCCGCCCGCGAAAAGGTCGTACAGGCCGAACAGAGTGTTCGCCTGCTGCTCGAAAAACTCACTCAGCACACCGGTGTCGATCCCCGGCACGGGAATGTGGCCCCCGATGCGGTAAATGACAAAGATCGACAGCGTGAAGATGATCCGCTTCCGCAGCTCCGGGATCTTGAATATGTTTCGCAGCTTCTCCAGCATTGCGCGCCCGTATCGTCAGGCGCCCCCGCGGTATGCACGGGAACGCGTAGTTTACGCTTCCTGTTCGCTCAATCGCTCGGACTTCTTCTTCAGCTTGCCGCGCTTCGGCGCTTCCGGGGGCAGAGTCACCGACCCGCCGGCCTTCTCCACCTTCTCCTTCGCCGATTTGCTGATCGCGGTCACTTCCACGGTCAGAGCGCGGGTAATCTCACCGTTGCCCAGCAGCTTCACCGGCTCGCTCGCATCACGAATCAATCCTGCTTCTTTCAGCGTCTCCGGCGTAATCTCCGTCAGGTTTTCGCGTAAAGCGAGATCTTCCAGGTTTACGATCTGGTACGGTTGACGGAAGATGTTCTTGAACCCGCGCTTGGGAAGACGGCGGTGGATCGGCATCTGACCGCCTTCAAACCATGTGCGGTTCTTGTATCCGCTACGGGATTGCGCGCCTTTATGCCCTCGCCCGGCGGTGTTGCCGTTCCCGCTGCCAAGACCGCGCCCACGACGTTTGTTCGTGCGCACCGAGCCTTTCGCAGGGCTAAGATTCTGCAACGTCTTCGGCATGATCCTATTCCTCGACCGATTCGGTTTTCACAAGGTGAGATACCTTGTTGATCATCCCCCGGATCATCGGGGAATCTTTGTGCACCTTGCTGTGGTGCGGTTTGCGCAGCCCGAGTGCCTTCACCACACGCTTCTGTCGCCAGGTCTGGTGAATCGTGCTGCGCACCTGGGTCACCCTGATCTTACTCATAGCCCGAGCACCTCCCGGACATTCTTGCCGCGTTTGTACGCCACCGCTTCGGGGCTTTCCATCTTCTCCAGGCCCGCAAACGCCGCCTTCACCAGGTTGTGAGCGTTACGGCTGCCGATGCTCTTGGTGAGCACGTCACGGATGCCGAGGCACTCCATCACGGCGCGGACCGGACCGCCGGCGATCACACCGGTACCGGGGGCGGAGGGATTCAACACCACCTTCGCCGCGCCGAAACGCCCGATAATCGGATGCGGTATTGTCGCCTGCACCATCGGGTACGGCTTCATGTTCCGCTTGGCGATATCGGTGCCCTTGGTAATCGCTTCGGCTACCTCACGCGCCTTGCCGAGGCCGTATCCGACCCTGCCGCGGCCGTCACCGACCACCACAATCGCGTTGAAGCTGAAGTTCCGGCCGCCCTTGACCACCTTCGCGACACGGTTGATATGAACAACGCGTTCGATCAGCCCGAGATCGGCGGCGGAATCTTTCTGGTCGTTTCGTTCACGCTTCCGGTTCAAAACTTCAACCCTCCTTTACGGGCGCCGTCCGCCACGGCCTTCACACGACCGTGGTATCGCAGGCCGTTCCGGTCGAACACAACCCTGTCGTACCCCTTGTCCTTCGCCTTCTCGGCCAACGCCATACCGACACGATAGGCCAACTGCACCTTGTGGTTCTTCTTGATGGTCTTCATGACATCGTCGGGTACGGGGAACTGGTCGCCGCCCTGCAGGACGATGTCGGACACGCCCATCAGCGTCCGGCCTTCTTCATCGTTCACCAGGCTCGCGGCGATGTGCTTCAGCGACCGGTTGATCACCAGGCGCGGCCGTTCCGCCGTGCCGTGCACCTTCTTGCGAACCCGCAGTTTGCGCCTGCGGCGCTGCGCCGCGATTCGATTCGGATAGTCAGCCATGGTTTACTTCGCCGCCTTTCCGGCCTTGCGCCGCACTTGCTCTTCGTTGTACCGAATTCCTTTGCCCTTGTACGGTTCCGGCGGACGAATCATGCGGATCCTTGCCGCCACCTGCCCCACAAGTGCCTTGTTCACACCCGACACGCGGATTGCCTGGTTCTGGTTGTCGATCTGCTTCTTGATGCCCGCTTCACCCCACTGGCTCGGCTGCAGCACCTCGAAGTTTACCCCCGGGGGGGGCGCGATCCAGACCGGGTGGGAATACCCGACCTTCAGCAGCAGGCCCGGTCCCTTCAGTTCCGCGGAATACCCGACACCCGCAATGATCAGGGACTTCTGATAGCCTTCGGTAACCCCGACAACCATATTGTTCAACAGGGTGCGCGACAGGCCGTACAGACTGCGGTGCAGCTGGGTTTCGCCGCGCGGGACAACGCGGAGGAGCTTGTCTTCCAGGACCACTTCGATCTCGTCCCGGATCTCCTGCGTCAACTCACCCTTCGGCCCCTTCACGGTCACCCTCTGGCCGTCGACCTTGACATCCACCTTGTCGGGTATGTCAATCGGCATCTTTCCGATTCGCGACATCATCATGTCAGCCTCCAGACCCCGGGCCGTGCCCAAGGGCCGTCGTTCCTCGTTTCTACCAGACGTAGCAAAGCACTTCGCCGCCGACCTTTTCCTTCTTCGCGCGGTGGCCGGTCATCAGACCGCTCGACGTGCTGATCACCGCAATGCCGAGACCGTTGCGTACCCGCGGAATCTCGTTGGATCCCACGTACTGGCGCAAACCCGGTCGGCTGACACGCTTCAGGCCGGTGATCGCCGGTACCTGGTTGCGGTCGAACTTCAGGAAGATGCGGATGATCCCCTGCTTGCCGTCTTCAATGTTGATGTAGTCGTAAATGTACCCCTCGTCCTTCAGAAGCCGTGTAATGTCACGCTTCAAGTTGGACGCCGGCACATCGACTCGACGCTTTCGTGCGATGATCGCGTTGCGGACGCGCGCCAGGTAGTCCGCAATCGGGTCGGTTACTCCCGACATGGTCAGTTTCCTTCTGGTTGTGTGGACTTAACCACGCCACTACTTCAATTCAGAATTGCGAGTTGCGAATTACGAATTGGAACGAGTTTCCATGCTTCATTCTAGAGCGTCCGGCCAAGTATTCCACCGGCAATTCGTCATTCGTAATGATCAATTCGCAATTAAACTACCAGGACGACTTGCTTACGCCCGGAATCTGTCCGTTCAACGCCAGATCGCGGAAGCAGATACGGCAGAGCCCGAACTTGCGGATGTATGCACGGGGCCGGCCGCACCGCTGGCAGCGATTGTATTTCCGGACTTTGAATTTCGGTTCACGCTTCTGCTTGGCAACCCACGCTTTCGTGGCCATACCTGCTCTCCTTTACGCGGCGGCTTCGGCTTTCTTCTCACGCTTGCGGAACGGGCATCCCAGCTCGCTCAGCAGGCCGTAAGCCTGTTCGTCATTCTCCGCCGTCGTGACCATCGTAATGTCCATCCCGTGAATCTTCGCCACGCGATCGTAATCGATTTCCGGGAACACGATCTGCTCTTTGATGCCGATCGAATAGTTGCCCCGTCCGTCAAACGACTTGTCGCTGAACCCGCGGAAGTCACGGATACGAGGCGCGGTCAGGTTGAAGAGACGGTCGAGGAACTCCCACATCCGATAGCGGCGCAGAGTCACTCGCACACCGACCTGCATTCCTTCCCGCAACTTGAAGTTCGAGATCGACTTGCGGGCCCGGGTGATCACCGGCTTCTGCCCGGTGATGATCTCCAGCTCCTCAATCACGCTGTCGAGCAGCTTCTGGTCCTGGTGCGCATCGCCGATACCGACATTCAGAATCACTTTGTATACGGTCGGCACCTGCATCACGTTGTCAAACCCGAATTTTTCCTTCAGGTTCGGCACCGCCGTTTCCCGGTATTGCTTCAGCAGGCGAGGAATGTACCCCTCCGGGGTAGCGATCACTTCCTGCGCGCCGCCTTTCTTTTTCTTGTCCTGGGACGGCTCAGGCTGGTCGCCTTTTTTCTTCTTTTTGCCGCCGCCGCCGGCCTGTTGCTTCGCCGGCTTCTGCTGCTGTTTTTCTTTCTTCGCCACGATTCGACCCCTTAGCCGAGAACTTCACCGGACGCACGTGCCACGCGCACCCGTTTCTTCTTACCATCTTCGCCGGTCACAAATTTGTGGCCGATCCGGGTCGGCTTGCCGGATTTCGGATCGAGCACCATCACGTTCGAGGCGTGAATCTTGCCTTCGCGTTCGATGATCCCGCCCTGGGGCATGTTCGGACGCGGTTTGGTGTGGCGCTTGATCTGGTTGACTCCCTCGACGATGACGCGATCCTCGTCCGGGAACACCTTCAACACTTTGCCCTTTTTGCCCTTGTCGTTGCCTGCGATCACGACGACTTCGTCGCCCTTTCGAACTTTCATCGCATGCGGGGCTGTCTTTTTCTTGCGCCTGTACATTAGAGAACCTCCGGCGCCAGGCTTACGATTTTCATGTACGCGCGTTCACGCAGTTCGCGGGCCACCGGCCCGAAAATACGTGTGCCGCGCGGCTCGTATCGCTCGTCAATGATCACCGCGGCGTTGTCATCGAAACGGATGTACGATCCGTCCCGCCGGCGCACGGCCTTTTTCGTGCGCACAATCACCGCCTTCTGAATCGAACCCTTCTTTACCGCCGAGTTCGGAATCGCCTGCTTCACACTTACCATAATCACGTCGCCCACCGAGGCGTACCGGCGTTTCGAACCGCCCAGCACACGGAAGCACTTGACCTTCTTCGCGCCGGTGTTGTCGGCGACGTTCAACAACGTTTCTTCCTGGATCATGATCGCCCTCGTCCGACAGGCCGTCGAGGCCCAACGGTTACACGGCCTTCTTCACAATTTCCGTTACACGCCAACGTTTCGTCCGGGACATGGGCCGGGTTTCGACCACACGCACCGTATCACCGACGCCGCAACTGTTGTCGGCGTCGTGGGCGTGATATTTCTTCGACCGATTGATGAACTTCTTGTACAGCGGATGACGGAACCGCCGTGTGACCAGCACGGTCACGGTCTTGTCGTTCCGGTCGGACACCACCAGGCCCGTCATCACCTTCCTGTTGCCACGCTGCTTCTCTGTCACGGCTTACTCCTCCGCCTCGGCGGTCGCCGATTCCGTTTCGACGGCCTTCTTCGCCTCTTCCATCTTCTTTTCACGGATCAGGGTCTTCAACCGTGCGACATCCCGACGCTGGTAACGCACCTTGATGGGATTCTCCAGCTGATGCGACCCGAGTTGGAATTGGAGGTTCGCCAGCTCTTCCTGTGCATCGTCAAGCCGTGACTCCAGCTCTTCAACGCTCAGCGTGCGCAAGTCCTGCCATTCTCGACGCAGCATATCGTTACGCCTCCAACCGTTCGATCACTTTGGTCTTGATCGGCAGCTTGAACCCGGCCAGACGCAACGCCTGCTTCGCAAGCGTCGGGCTGACCCCGCCCAGCTCGAACATGATGCGACCCGGCTTCACCACCGCCACCCAGTATTCGGGCGAACCCTTGCCCTTACCCATACGTACTTCCGCGGGCTTCTTGGTCACGGGTTTGTGCGGGAAGATTCGGATCCACACCTTGCCGCCGCGCTTCACCTTACGGGTAATCGCCACACGGGCGGCCTCGATCTGCCGGGAGGTGATCCAGCCCGCCTCAAGGGCCATGATACCGTACTGTCCGAAGGAGATCGAATTGCCGCGGTGCGACTTCCCGCGCATACGACCCTTCTGAACCTTGCGGTGTTTCACTCGCTTTGGTGCAAGCATCGCTCCATCCTATCCGATCGTTGCTCGTGTTCGTATTCGTCACGCTGTC
>WJJA01000030.1 GCA_014729955.1 bacterium | reverse complement strand
GTACCAGCTGATCGTTCAAAGCAAGGATGCGATAGCCCCCAAAGCTTGGATATCCTTCAAAGTGGTGGGTCAGATCGGGATGAGTCGGGTCTTCCAGGGAGAAAATCCGCAAGTGGGAGCCGCTGCTGAAACCGCTGATATAAAAGAGCCGGTCGTCATAAATATCGAACCAACCCTCGTGAAACATCGCATCATCCTGGTATGACAGGGTCAGGGTGCCGTCCTCATGCAGCAGGTACACACGCAGGAAACTGTCTGAAAGCACATAGAGGCAATCGTCACGGCGCACGGCATGACGAACATGGAGGTTCGAATTGGCATAGGTTTCAACAAGACCGCCCGCCCCGTTGCGATGCACAATTCGGACTCCGCCGGTCCCGTGCAGCAGGACCCGATGGTTCCTATAGGTGATGATATCGTTACAGGGGACCGTGAGGCCGTTGCTTTCCGGCATTTCAATGGAGCCGGCCTCAAGATCGAACGTGCTGAAGCCGCGGTAGCTGGACACGATTCGGTCAGTCCCGGCGTGCAGACCGGCCCAATTGAGCGCACAGGGGGTAACGGCGAACGAGACGGGAGAACCAGGGTCTTCCAGAGAAAAGGTGTAGAGGTTCTGCGCCGGCAACTGATCGCGATTGGTCGTGACCAGCAAGGACGGCGATTCACCGACGGGACATTCCCCGGTGTACCCTGTGACGACTTCCGGACTTCCCCCGGGATTCAACCGGTATACCACCCCGCCCCTTGCACCACTGGTATTCTGTTCCTGGTAGAGATAGCCACCGGCAGATCCAATGCTCAGGCCTTGTTCCAATTCACCCTGCTGTTCAAAGGCACCGTCGACAAAGCGATACCAGACCAGGTCATCCGGTTGATGGGAGAGCGGATGCTTTTGCATGAACAGGAGGCTGTCGCCGATGTTCGCCATCCCGACCGTTATTTCAGAAAGGTTATCGAGATAGAGATCCTCCATCTCACCGAAGCCGTCTTCTGCACTGAAAGGGCAGGCGAGGAAGGCGTCGCCGTAATAAAACCAGTAAGGTGGAAACTCCAGGTATTCGACTCGCTCAGCAATGGCGACCAGGTGACCTCCGACGATGTTTATATCACGGAGTTCAACCGTTCCAGCATGAAAAGAAGTCGCGACGATGGTATCAAGCAAAACGGGGGCGAAGGGTACTCTGAAGTCCCACAACCGCAACTCGCGACCATGGGAGGAGATCAGAAGTGTATCATCGACCGCAATATGGTCCGGATATCCTCGACCGAAATCTTCAATGAAATTCACGATTTCGGGTGCCGCAGGATTTTCTATCGAAATGAAATACAAGTTCCCGAACGTGTCGAAATAATAGAGGAACCCGCCGGACACTTCCAAGTCACGGCAGTGTGTCAATGAACCCAGTTCTCCAACTTTCGCCAATCCTGAATCGCTGACACATTGAAAAATGGTCAGGCTCGGGTAATTTGCCGCCACGTACAGATAGCCTTCCTGCATCACCATGGTACGCACATTGTCGATCTGATGGTGTAGCGGCAGGGTGGTTATGGTTTCGATGTGCAGGCTGTCCTGGGCGAGGGCCGGCAGGGTGAAAGCGAGAAGCAGGAGGCTCGCAAGAGGTGGCGCAATCCAACGCATGATACTCCCCCGGTGCAGGATTATTGTTGTTACTTATAACATAGGTCGGTCGTTGATCGAAGGCAACGGGAGGCCGTTGCCCGGGGCCATTCGAATGCGCTCAGGTGCGCCGTTGAATTGTCGAAGGCTGGAACCAGGGCACCGGACACGCCCCGTTCCGCAGGAGTTTCTATCGCCCTCAGGGCCGACTTACCAGATTTTACTCAATTCGGCGCCGCGGTAGAAGAATGCCAGGATTTCGTCGTACTTCATCCCTTCCGTCGCCATCACCCCGGCAGCAGTCTGGTCCATGCCGACACCGTGTCCGAATCCTGCTCCGAGGAAGGTCACTTCCAGCGGGTGGCCAAGGTCGCCCAGTTCCAGGTCCACGATAAAGCATGAACTGTTAAGCGTGGTTTCGCTGAGCACACGGCGGATGTTCAGCTCGCCGAAAACCTTGTGATTGCGATGCGTGCCAAGGATTTCAAGCTCCGTGATACGTCCGGAGACACCACGTGCGAGCGGTTGGATATCGATCAGGTCGCCGATGTCGAAGCCAAGTTTACGCTTGATGACCTCTTCAATTTCCCGACGCGAATAGCTGATTTCCCATCGGAAATAGCGGGCGTTCCGGTCGAGCATTTCGATACGGGTGCCGCGCGGATTGGAAAAGCTTTCCGGATGAGTGCGCAGCCAGGTCTCGACGTCTTTCTCGGTACTCAAGTCCAGAGTAAATTCTTTTGCGGCATCCTCTTTCAGCACGGGTACACCTTCCAGGTACGGTTCACCCGGAGGCGCCCAGTTTACCTTGGATTCCGTGTGCCCGCCGGAATTGGCGCTGAAATAGGTTTCGCAGACACGGCTGCCGGATTTCAGCACCTCGCCGGCGGTTTCCAGCACAGCACGTGTGGTTACTTCATGTTCGCGGGTGGCGCCGGAATACACCTGGAAGTGTACGGTCGCCGGAAAGTCGATCGCTTCGTTGGGAGAGCGGCCCGCCAGCTTGGAAACCGTATAGCTGCGTGCCGCCACCGCCTGCGCTTTCAGGGCTTCATATGGGTACGAGGGGTGCATTTCGGACGGCACCACTCCACGCAGGTATTCATCGAGGTGCAGTTCGTTGATCGCCATGATGTGGCCGTACTGATCGATGCGCATCTCGATGGTGTGGCGATAGACGCGGTCTTCACTGTGCTCCCACGCGAAACCCACGCCGGCGCGAATGTCGTACACCGTGATTTCGGTGTCGTCTGCCTCCGGCACGATGCGGAACCCCATGTCCACGATAGCGCTGAGGTCATATTCGCTGTCATACAGCTCAATGGTGCCGTCGGAATCCTCCACACGGTGGCGTAAAACACGAGGAACGAACTCGTCCTGCTCGGAGAAACGGCTGATGAGCGGTCGGGTTTGGTCTTCGCTGTCAAAGGCTCCGACAATCACCTGCCGGCGTCTTCCCTCGTGCACAATCTTATCGCCGATCACAATCTCGCGCCCGTGGGAGAGCACGCGAGCCGCAAGGCCCCTGGCGCGCAGTTGCACTGCGAGGTCTTCGGCCTCCTGCTCGTCTTCAAACGTGGCGACCAGGACGCTGAACTTGAACTTGGCGGGTGAGGAGTTTTCAACCTTGCAGCGCCAGCGACGGCTGGATTCGATGGAAGAAAAGATGGTGTCGCCATCAAGGTTGGTGATGCTGAACATTCCGCGGATGCGAAAGTCGATCTTGTCGTATCCATCCAAGAGTCCGACACGTACCAGCGGTTGCTTGCCGAGTACCACTCGGCGATCATCGTCCGTGACGGCTTCGTTGTCGGTACCCCCGTTAACCTGTTCCCGGGTATCCGTCGGGGATGCCATAACAACCTCCTTCCCTGTTCCCATGCCAAGCCAAACCGTCGAAACCAGCAATGTGAGGGCGAACAAGGTTCTCATCGCACCTCCCGCGGAGCGCCGGTTTGTATCCAACCCATCTGCACGCAAAGCTCATGCAGAGACCGAACCGCCGCATCAGCCTGATCGGTCCTGACACTCACCCAGAACTCTTCCGGGCTCTCGATGTAGCCTGCGTCGGCAATGCCTTCTGTATCGAGTCGTTCTCTGACCGCTTCAGGAAGGCCCGGCACCGGACGTCCTGAAGTGACCAAAGATAACGCGCTTAAGGGCGCCTGCTCACCACGGCGACCTTCGCGCCAGAGCACCCACCGTCCGCGATGCTCGGTCAGACGAACCATGTCGCCCCGTTGAATCGCTTGTCCCACACCCTGTTCGCGCACAAGATGATCGCGGCGAGCGATCCCGACCACTTCGCCGGAATCATACGGAGCATCGGTAATGATCGTACCGATCGCATTCTTTGCGGTATTGCCTACACCCAGCGGTACCCTGTGCTCCTGGGCAATACGCACCGCTTCCGGCTGCAGCGCGACAGTGCCGGAACGGCAGAGGCGCAATGCGGATTCATAGTCCGCTTTCTCAATACACCGAGCCTGTGGTACAACGCTCGGGTCCGCACTGTAGAGCCCGTCGACATCTTTCATCAATTCGCATCGGTCGGCATCGATGGCCGCTGCCAGCGCGACTGCAGTCGTGTCCGAACCACCGCGGCCAAGCGTCGTGATTTCCTTGTCGATGCTCACGCCCTGGAAGCCTGCGACCACCACGATCTTATCACTCTCGAGCGCCTCAAGCAGTCGTACCGGCCGAATGTCTACGATGCGCGCTTCACCGTGGCGAGTGTCGGTGATGATCCCGACCTGGCTGCCGGTGTAGCTGACCGCGCTGATCC
>WJJA01000203.1 GCA_014729955.1 bacterium | reverse complement strand
GTGTTATCCTTGACCATCAGAGTGGCGGTATAGACGCCGGGTTTCTTATACGCATGGGTCACCGTTTCGCCACGCTTGCTGTTGCCGTCACCGAAATCCCACAGGTGGGTGCGAATATCGCCGTCCGGATCCACGGAGCGCGAACCGTCAAAGGTCAGCGTTTCGCCCGGTGCGCCGATCAGGTCCTGCCCGGCGTCCGCGATCGGCGAGCTGTTGACCGTAACCGTCATCGTCTGAGTGTCGGTTCCGCTCTTCGTATTGGAATCGTCGTGCACCGTCAGGGTTACCGTATACGTGCCGGGGTTGCTGTAGACATGCACCGGCTCGGGTCCGCTGCCGGTGGTGCCGTCTCCGAAATCCCAGGCGTAACGGGTGATATCGCCGTCGCGGTCGGCGGATTTCGACGCACTGAACTGCACTTCACTTGTGGTGACAATCTGGTTGCGGCCCGGATCGGCTTTCGGCGGATGGTTGACGATGATGTCCACCTGGTCGCGGTCCATGTCGGAGGATGTTCCCGAATCATCACGCACCCGCAGCTCGGCCGTGTAGCTCCCCGGACGATTGTAGGAGTGAGTGACCCGCGGGCCCTCCGCACGTTTGCCGTCGCCGAAGGTCCAGACATACTCAAGCAGCTTTCCGTCACGGTCCACCGACTTCGCGGCGCTGAAGCGAATGACATCTTCTGTTGCGACCAGGGTACGATCGGCTTCCGCAATCGCCGTAGGCGGATCGTTGACCGTGACGACCAACTGGTCGCCGGAAGCGTTGTTTTCTACATCCGAGTTATCGGTAATCGTCAGGTTGACACGGTACCGGCCGGGCTTTTCATACGCATGGGTTACACGTGTACCCTTGCCGGTGTTGCCGTCGCCGAAGTCCCAGCGAAAGTCGGTGATTTCGCCGTCCGCGTCATAGGAATTGGCGCCGGAAAATGTGATGCGTTCTTCCGGCGACACCACAAGGTCGGGCCCGATGTCAACGACCGGCGGCGCGTTCACCCACACTTCCATGTCGTCCGTGTCGAAGTTGCAGGGACTGTCCGAATCGTCCTCAACGCGCAGCTGGACCGTATAGTGGTCCGGCTTGGCGTACACGTGTGTAATGGTCTTACCCTCTTTTCGCGCACCATCGCCCAGGGTCCAGATGTAGCGCTGAATGCTGCCGTCCTCGTCACGCGAACCGGAGGCGTCAAAGGTGATGGTCGTCCCGGGCACGGTGGTAACGTCTTTGCCGGCGTCCGCCACCGGCGCATGGTTGACCAACACCTCAAATTCCTTCACCGAAGCGTTTCCAATATGCCCGGAATTGTCGAACAGGGTGAGGCGTGCCGTGTAGAGGCCGGCTTCATTGTAATGATGAACGACACGACTGCCTTCGCCGGTTTCGCCGTCGCCAAAGTCCCACGTGTAGATCAGTTCATGCCCTTCCGCGTCGCTGGATTTGGTGCCGTCGAACACAAGGGTGCGGCAGTCGGAAACCGCTGTCAGTTCCACGCGCGGAACCGGCCTGGTGTTGGGCTTCATGATGCGGATCGGCAACTCGATCGGCAATGCGACACTGTCTGTCGTAACGATGAAAAAGCTGGCGTCGTTGGGAATTTCGTAGCCGCCCTGGAACACCACAGCGACGTCCTGCCCGGTTTCCTCCGGGTTCAGATCGACACGGTCCTGCATCCAGTCGCCCTGGGGAGAGGGCGTTACACGGAGATCATCGCGAAATTTTGTCGATACACTGACATTGGCCTGGGCGAGGTCGAAGTTGTGCACGATGACTTCGTCGGTACCTTTCGGCACAAAAAAACGCAGCTCAGCATGTACACCGACTTCCGGCAGTCGAATCGTGGGGCCGAAATTGAGCAGTTTCATATCGTCAGGCGGATCGTTCCGCTTGGGATCGTGGCTCATGGTAACCCCGAACACGTTACCATCATTGCCATCCAAACCTTCGACCACCAGCTTGAACACACGATCGCCCTCCACCAACTCGCCATGTGAGGTATGAACTGTGGCGAACGTGGACCACTTATGGTCATGAAATTCGTCGATGCCGAAGGTCTTGTCCCAGAGAACCGTACCGGCAAACATGCCGTCACGTACGAGCGGACTGCGAGCGCCCTCTGCCGTGATCGTTCCTTCACCGCCGTACAGACGGAACCGTGTTTCGGTGTCATATTCGCCGTACGGGGCATCGTTCAATCCACCCACGTCGGCGTCAAAGATACGCAGATAGAGTGAATCGGTGATCGATGCCGGGATGGAAAAGAAAACCGCCTGCTTGAAGTCATTATCGCCTTCCGTGGTGCGGGAGTCGGCGCCGTACGTGATAAAGATGGTGCTTTCGGAGGCGAACGCTGCAGTAAGCGATCCGCCAATGATCATGCACATCAGAACCAGAACGCGCAATCCACGCATGGGTTCGGCTCCAGAGTTTTGGGGTTTCGGGGGGAAACGTCTCAGCGATCAAGAATCGAATTCGGCGCGCATGCCGACCCGGTCACACCCTTCGTGTGATCCAGGTTAAAAGTTTGTATCTTCCTAACTGCTAACATGCAAATATAGGGTGTAATCCCACATGAAACGATAGCCGAACGCTGAAAATCCGAGATCGCGTGATCACCGAGGTACAATCTATCATGGGAGCCCTTTTGTCGTAATCGAGTCGATTCAATCGATATGCTTAGAGTTCATTTGGTCAAAACCACCCGATTCAGATTGAACAGATTGAGAGGAAAGACGGTCGTGAGGTTAGCGACCTCCCGAAAAAACCGATATATTGCGTAAATTGGTAAACACGTTTCTTTTAACCTTTGTCATCGGGATCCGGGCATGGAAACCCTGTTCATCGCCGTTGCAAGCGCCCTGCTGGGGGCGGTCGTGATGTACTTCGTCATGAAGAACGCACCTCGCAGACTACGAGAGGCGGAAGATGAGGTCAGCCGCCGGGTGCTGCAGCTGGAGCTGAGTCGTGCCAAGCGTATCGGCTATGCCGTTCTTCTTGTGCTGATTCAACCGCCGGAGGGGCGGTACAAGGCTTTCCGAAACTGGATCGAAAGCGAAGATAGTTCCGAGAAGCTGCGCAACTATGACATCGTTTTGAACTGGGACAGCGACCTCCTGGTGGCGGTGTTACCCGTAGCGGATGCCAAGGTATCGGCAGAAAAGATCGAACAACGCCTGAAGGCGCTTTTGTCCGACGGCGAATGGGCTGATGTGAAGTACGGTTTCTCGGTCTATCC
>WJJA01000202.1 GCA_014729955.1 bacterium | reverse complement strand
GGACAAGTACTACCGTGAGCACAATTCAGGCATAGCTGCACCCGGCTTTCACGCCGTGCTGGAACTGGAGCTGCGATACGAAGCCGCCGGGATCTGACGGGAGTCCGGGTTTTCACGGTGTAGTCAAGGTTCACGGCGGTGGTAATTGCGAAAAAGCTGTTGCGAACAACTTCCTATGAATTCCTGAATGCGTTATCTTTCTCCAACGGCGCTGCATCAGAAACCCTGCAGCGCGTTTGATAGCCTCTGCACCGGGTATCGGTGGGACGGTTGCTCATTCCCGGCAATGACAACGCTGCCGCCCTGTCCGGTCGCCTGACAAAGCATGAACCGGGATTTCGTCATGTCTGCATTTCGCATCGCCCGCAGGAACAATCGTTGCATCCTGCCGCTACTCCTGCTGTCCACAGTCCTCTGGGGCTGTGAAGAATCAGAGGAGGGCAGCAACTGGCTTGTACCGGAAGACATGATCGTCGACGGCGGTGTGGGTCGTGACGGCATCCCCGCCCTCGAAGACCCGGACACCGCTCCGCCGGCAGAGATCGCCTACCTGGAAGACAACGATCTGGTCCTGGGTGTCCAGGTAAACGGCGACCTTCGTGCCTATCCTCACGCCATCCTGAACTACCACGAGATCGCCAACGACACACCCGGGGGTGAGCCGTGGGCGGTGACCTTCTGCCCCCTGACCGGTTCCGGCATCGCATGGGACCGCATACTGGACAACAACGTCACCACGTTCGGCGTCTCCGGTCTACTGCTGGATAACAACCTGATCGCGTATGACCGTGCAACCGACTCCCATTGGACCCAGATGGGCCTGACCTGCATCGAGGGGGAGTATATCCGAGAGACTATCGTGACCAGGCCGCTGGTCGAAATGTCATGGGGAATGTGGCAGAACTGCTATCCCGAATCCGAAGTGCTGACCACCGATACCGGGTATGAGCGGTTGTATGAACAGGATCCGTACGGCGATTATCGCACAGACCACAACGAAATCCGATACTCTCTCAGTCTTCGAGACAACCGCCTCCCGAACAAGACACGGGTCCTTGGAGTGATCCATGAATTCGGAGCCAAGGCTTACGAAGTTAACGCCGGCGGGGACAACGTCGAGGTGATTGAAGATGTTGCACGGGAGCTGCCGGTTGTCATCCTGCGGTATTCACAGGGCAGGTTTGCCAACGCATTCAAGCGTGTGTTGAACGGCGACACGCTTTCCTTTTCCCCCCTGCAGAACAGCCGCCCGGTGATGATGGAGAGTACGGACGGCACACGCTGGGATCTCTTCGGACGTGCCGTGGACGGCCCGCGGGCAGGACAAACGCTGGAACGTCCCAACTGCTATGTCGCCTACTGGTTCGCCTGGGCAGCGTTCTACCCCGGCCTGGATCTCTTCGAAGAATAAGACCTGCTGCATGATGAACGGCCCGGAAGGATTCGCGCTGCACGGCGAAGACACTGGGTTTCACGCACCCCGGGAGCGAGAGAGCGTCGCTTCTACCGGCTTGCCGAGTCGTCGCAAAGCAGTATACTGCCACGGTTCTTTGCGCCTTGGAAAACTACAAAATACTGATATTTGCATCCTGACAAACGATGCTGGATACCGGCCTGCGCTATCCCGAATAGTTCACGAGTTCAAACCTTGTCAAATATGAGGCGCGAAGGATGAAGCTGTATGGCAATACCGCGAATCCTTCGGAACAAAGCAGATGGCGTACTTGGAACCGCCCGAAGGGGGAAGAATAGATGAGTTCGGCCTGGACACAACCTGTTCCGGAGAAAAACTGATTGTCGTGATATTATCATATTGTTAATATAGTTTTTAGAAAAGAATGTTCTCGCCATTCATGAAATATTCGGGCTATCCCTGAACTTGTCCGGAATCCGCCTTCCCAAAAACCCGAGAGAAAACGCCAACGCTTTCGCGTTGGCGCCACAAAGAAAACAAAGAACTCCGAACCGACCGCCGAAGCGGCCGGTTCGAAGGTTGTGATCACGCTATTTCACCATGACCATCTTCTTCATCGACTTGAACTGACCCGCCTCGATGCGGTAGAAGTACATACCGCTGGACAGGTTGCGTGCGTCGAAGTTGACCGCGTGGTAACCGGCGTCCATGCGACGGTTCACGAGGGTCATCACCTGCTGCCCGAGGATGTTGTAGACGGCCAGCTTGACGTTCTGGGCTTCGACCAGGTCAAACTTGATCGTCGTCGTCGGGTTGAAGGGGTTCGGATAGTTCTGGTGCAGAGCGTACTCGGTCGGCAGACCGGCTTCACCATCACCGACACCAAGGTTGAACCAGACAATCAGGTTGACAACGAGCGGATCCATGAAATGCGGACCATTGACAATGACTTCAGCTTCCGCCATGTCGCCGTGCTCGAGATCTTCCCGGTATTCCAGTTCCGTGATGTCAGCATGGATGATGACTTCGTCAGCGTCGCCGCCGACTTCGATGGAACCTTCCTGAGTCGCTTCGTCGATCCACAGCCATGTGGATTCTTCGTAGCCTTCCCAGATATCGATGAAGTCATCGGTATTGGTGGCCTGCGCGAAGGTTGTGATCGCCCAGTGCGACGGATCGTAATCCAGCGAAATGTCGATACCACCGGAAATCGCTTCACCGTTCGCATAGACTTCATAACCGACATCATCGTAGACGGAACCGTCAGGCGCCATACGATAGACCACAGCGTTGCTGTTGGGCTGACCGAACAGCCACAGCGGCATGTCATCTTCATCGTAGGGCATCCACGCGATACCGTAGATGCTGACGCTGCCAAGACCACCCGGCAGGGTCAGGGATTCGTAGGTGTAGGTACCACCGTTGTTGTTCAGACGGCCGAGGCTGCTCCAGTTGGACGTGTAGATG
>WJJA01000201.1 GCA_014729955.1 bacterium | reverse complement strand
CTCCTGGGCATTGGGAAGTGTTCCCCACGCCCGTGGGGATGAACCGCGTTCTCAATCTTATCAGCGGATTTGTCTATCGTGTTCCCCACGCCCGTGGGGATGAACCGTTGGAGGGGGTTAACTTGCGGGTTCCCACCTGGTTCCGTTTAAGAACCATTTTGGTGTCGGGTCACACCCTGCTGATGCGGGCCAAGACCCGACACAACGTTCCGTCAGCGCTCCAACAACGCTCTGTCAGGCCACACATGCCTGCGGCACGCAGGACCGGACGGAACGGCAGGACCGAATCACTCACAGTACGAGAAACGCACCACCAGCCCGGATATTTCACGAGTTCAAAATGCGTCAGGTGCGAGGCGCGAAGGATGAAGCTGTATGGCAATACCGCGAATCCTTCGCAACAAAGCAGATGACACAGTTGGGACTGCCTCCGAAGGGTGAATGAATCAATGAGTTTTCTTCTTTTACTTCAAGGTACAAACCGTCGCCGGGAAGAAGTGACAAATTGGGGAACATCTTCTTGTAAAACCAGCCCTTACCATAGATCGCTTTCCTCAATCATGAAATATTCGGGCTAAACTAACATACGAGTATGATGTTGCCCCGTCATGCGAAAACGGGACTTAAACAGGGTCAAGACTACGGCGACGATTGGCCGGGTTCATTCTCTTTTGCCGTCGGCTTCGGATCCTGCTGAACCGTACCGCGCTTCCACAGATAATACACCGCCGGCAGGATGATCAGGGTCAGCAGTGTTGAGCTGACCAGTCCGCCCACCATCGGCGCGGCGATGCGTTTCATGATGGCTGAGCCGGTGCCGTGTCCGATCATGATTGGCAGAAGACCGATCAGGGTTGTCGCCACAGTCATCAGCTTGGGCCGGACACGTTCTACAGCCCCTTCACGGATGGCTTCGCGCAGGTCCGAGGCAAAGGTCAGCTTACCGTCTTTCAAATGACGCTTGTAGGCCTCATCCAGGTAGACCATCATCACAACACCGGTTTCCGCCGCCAGCCCCAGCAAGGCGATGGTACCCACCGCGACCGCCACACTGGTGTTGAATCCGAGGATAAACATCAGCCATACCGATCCGACCACGGCAAACGGAAGGCTGCCCAGCACGATCAACGACTCGGCGATGTTGCCGAAGTGGATATACAGCAGCAGAAAGATCACCAGCAGGATAAGCGGCACAATCAGACGCAGACGCTGCGCGGCACGTTCCATGTATTCGAATTGCCCGGACCAGACCATGCTGTAACCCACCGGCAGATCCAGATCAGCGTTCACTGCCTCCTGCAAACGGTCGACAAAGCCACCGATGTCCGATTCTCTTGTATCCACGAAAACCCATACCGTTTTGCGGGCATTTTCCGTTTTGATCATGGGAGGACCGTCTGTAATGCGAATGTCCGCAACCTGCGCAAGAGGAACCTGTCCCCCAACCGGGGCTGGAATACGGATGCGCCGAATGTCGGCGAGATCGTCCCGTCGTTCACGGGGGTAGCGGACATTCACCGGGTAGCGTGCCTGTCCCTCGACCGTCCAGGTGACATTCATCCCGCCCAACGCGGTTTTGATCACATCCTGGACGTCACCGGTGGTGAGGCCGTAACGGGCCACCATCTGACGGTCGATGTCGATGTCGATGTAACGTCCCCCGGTGACACGTTCGGCATAGGCGCTGGTCACTCCCGGCACGGTGGCGACAATGCCTTCGACACGTTCACCCACAGCTGCCAGGCTGTCCAGGTTATCTCCCATGATTTTGATTCCGACAGGTGTCTTGATGCCGGTGGAGAGCATGTCGATACGGGTCTTGATCGGCATGGTCCAGGCGTTTGTCAGCCCGGGAATCTGGATGGCAGCGTCCAGATCCTTGATCAGGCTGTCCATGTCGACCCCTTCACGCCACTTGCTGCGGTCCTTTTCCAGGATAATCGTGGTCTCGAGCATACTGAGCGGTGCGGGGTCGGTGGCGGTCAAAGCTCGCCCCGCCTTGCCGAAGACATGCTGCACCTCCGGGAACGAAGCGATGATGCGGTCGGTTTGCTGCAGTACTTCCCGCGCCTTTTCCGGGCTGATGCCTGGCGGCGTGGTGGGCATGTAGAGCAGATCGCCCTCGTTCAGGGGCGGCATGAATTCACTGCCCAGTTGCGAGTACGGCAGCCAACTCACCAGAACAATCAACACAGCGACGATCACTGTGATGACAGGGTGACGAAGCACAAGCTGAATCACCGGATTGTAACCTGCGATCGAGACACGGCTGATCGGGTTTTTCGACTCGCTTGGTATCTTTCCCCGCACGAACAGAGCCATCAGCACGGGAATCACGGTGATCGCCAGCAACGCCGAAGCAGCCATGGCGAAGGTCTTCGTATACGCCAGCGGGCTGAACATGCGCCCTTCCTGCGCCTGGAGGCTGAAGACCGGCAGGAAGCTGACGGTAATGATCAGCAGACTGAAGAAGAGGGCGGGGCCGACCTCCACGGCAGCGTCACGAATGATCTGCGCGTGCGGTTTTTTGCCCTTGTCTCGTTCCATGTGCTTGTGAGCGTTTTCGACCATCACCACGCTGGCGTCCACCATTACTCCGATGGCGATGGCGATACCCCCCAGGCTCATGATGTTCGCATTGATCCCGAGCCAGCGCATCACCAGCAGGCTGACCAGCACCCCGGCCGGCAGGGTAAACAGGGCGACCAGGGCAGAGCGGGCGTGCAGCAGGAAGAGCAGTGTGATCAACGCGACCACGATCATCTCTTCGATCAGGCGGTGGGTCAAGGTATCGATCGCGCGTTCAATCAAGCCGGAGCGGTCGTAGGCTTCGACTACCTTGACCCCCTCAGGCAGTCCGGCCTTGAGTTCATCGATCTTCTGCTTGACGGCATCGATGGTGGCGAGGGCGTTTTCGCCGTAACGCATTACGACAATGCCACCGACCACTTCGCCTTCACCGTTCCATTCAGCGATGCCCCGCCGCAGTTCCGGCCCGACACGTACATCCGCGACCTGCTTCAGGATGATCGGGTGGCCGTTCTCATCGGTGCCGAGGCTGATCGATTCGACCTGGTCGATCACCTCTTCGTTGGATTGCCCACGCAGGTACCCCAATCCACGCACGAAGTATTCGGTCTCTGCCATCTCGACCAGTCGCCCGCCGACATCGTTGTTGGATTTTTTCAGCTGCATGCGGACATGCGAAATCGGGATGTCCAGCGCCGCGAGACGGTCCGGGTCGACCACCACCTGGTACTGTTTCACAAAACCGCCAATGGACGCCACTTCCGCCACACCCGGGACTGTCTGTAGTTCGTAACGCATGTACCAGTCCTGCAGGCTGCGCAGCTGCGCGAGGTCGTGACGGTCGCTTTGCAGGGTATACTGGTAAACCCAGCCGAGGCCGGTGGCATCCGGTCCGAGACGGGGGCTGACGCCTTCCGGCAGGCGCCCCGCCGCCTGGTTCAGGTATTCCAGCACACGGCTGCGTGCCCAGTAGAGGTCGGTGCCGTCCTCGAAGATCAGGTAGACCATCCCGAAATTGAAGAAGCTGAAGCCGCGCACATCTTTAACATGGGGTACGGACAGCAATGAGGTGGTGAGCGGGTAGATCACCTGGTCTTCCACCACCTGCGGGGACTGACCGGGGTAGTCCGCCATCACGATTACCTGCACATCGCTCAGGTCGGGGATCGCATCCACAGGCAGGGTCAGCAGCGCCCAGATCCCGAGCGCCACAACGGCGATGGTCAGCAGCAGCACCAGCAGACGGTGCTTGATCGAAGCTTCTATGATGCGTGTAATGATGTTCATCGATGGTCCTGTCAGTACGGATGGTACTATGTGGAGCCGCAGTCCTCATTGCCGGCTGTTTGTCGACTACGCGACCAGCTTCGATGTTGTGTCAGGTCTTGCTTCGCCGCCCGGCGAATTGCGACCTGACACCCCTATTATCCGGCATCATGTCTGATGGCTCCGGAAAACCCTCTCCGGAGTCAGCAAATACGCCTGAGGCGCACAAACCCGGGCTACATCTACTCACGGTCCACATGCAACAGCCGTGCATTAATCGCGACAATCACAGTCGAAACAGACATCAATGCGGCACCGACTGCGGGACTTGGGATCACACCCGCCCAGAACAGCACGCCTGCAGCAAGGGGCAGGGCGATGGCATTGTAGCCCGTCGCCCACCACAGGTTCTGAATCATCTTTTTATAGGTGGCGCGTGAGAATGATACGACAGTTGTGACATCCAGCGGATTGTCACGTACCAGGATGATGTCCGCGGTCTCGGCAGCCACATCGGTGCCTGCGCCAATCGCGATGCCGATGTCGGCGGTGGCGAGGGCGGGAGCGTCATTGACACCGTCGCCCACCATAGCGGTGACAGTGCCGTCCTTCTGCACCTCTTTCACCTTTTCGGCCTTGGTGTCCGGACGGACCTCCGCGAAGACATCATCGATCCCGATCTCTTCGGCAACCGCCTGCGCGACACGTTCGTTGTCGCCGGTGATCATCAGCGTGCGGATGTTCATGTCATG
>WJJA01000200.1 GCA_014729955.1 bacterium | reverse complement strand
TGGAGCAACGATTGGAGCCGTAAGAACCGAGGTTTTTTGATACCGGGAGACGGGAAGATGAAGAAACTAGTATGGGTCGCGATGGTTGTTCTATTGCCGGCGGGGATTATCACGGCACAGGAACCTGGTGACACACTATGGACGAGCCACTTTCCGAATATGGCACACTTGCGGGATGTTACGGCCTGCCCGGACGGAAACTATGTCGTCATTGGGACATCTGTGGGTATGTACATCCGAAAGATTTCGGCTGACGGGGCAGATGTCTGGACTGCAGAATACACGGAAGCCGGCAGCAGCGAAGGTATGTCCGCACTTGTAGATGAGGCGGGAAACATCTATGCGGTAGGGCATACCGGCGGAAGCCCGGATCTGCTGGTTGTGAAGTACAATTCCAGCGGTCAGCAGCAGTGGGCGCAGACGTATGACAGCGGTCAATCCGACGAATCCAGGGCGGCGATTCTCGATTCCAACGGGCATATCGTGGTCACGGGGTATTCCGTGGAGACCAACCTGGTGGACACGGATGTCGTTCTATGGTCGGTGGATGCGGCCGGAAATGACGTGTTTTCCAGGGTTTATCCCGCCGCCGAGAGCCAGGTAGGCCAGGGTCTCGTCGAAACCATCGGCATGGACGGATACATGATCGGAGGACGGTCGAACGAGAGCGGGAGTTGGGATTTCCTTGCAATCAGGACCGACGCCTCAGGCATCTTGGACTGGGTAGAGACCTACGGCACAGCAGCGGATGAACTGGGATTAAGTCTCTGTCACGGAGCGGATGAAACCTATGCGATCGGCGGCCGTCGTGGCAGCATTATCGACTCGGACGCCATGATCCTTGCCTTTGACGATACCGGGGCAGCTGTCGATACCATTTTCGTGGACAATGGAGGCGGCTGGAACCAGGTGAATGATATCGTGCTTTCCTCCGACGGATCCTATGCCGTAGCTGGTCTCTACCAGGGACCATTGACAGACTACGATGTCTGGATCGCGGAAATTACGACCGAAGGCGATGTGAACTGGAGCGCCCATTACGGTCATCCAGACCTGGGAGACCCGGCCCTGGCCCTGTTGGAGCTTGTTGGAGGCGGCTACATGCTGGCCGGTCAATTGCGTGTCGGTTTCGTCAACAGTTACGCCTGGTTGTTGCGTATCTATGACGAACCCGGCGGCGATGTCGTGGTCTTGAGTCCGAACGGGGGTGAGACCGCCTACACGAACATGCCCCTCGATGTATCCTGGTACGCACCCGCTGATCCATCGGCAACCGGTTGTGTTGTCGATATTTCCTACGACAACGGTGCAAGCTGGGAAACCGCGGCGGTTACCGCCCCGGAGACCTCACAGACCGTCATTTACCCCGATTCGACTCCTGCAAGCGATGTGCTGGTTTCCGTCGCGCTCACGGCCGGCGCCACGATCCTCTCGAGTGATACATCCGATGCTGCGTTCGAGGTGCTCGATGCCATGCACGACTTCACACTTCCGGAAGGCCGTATCCTGTTCGGGATGAGTGTGCAAAACGGCGGGAACGTCGACTCACTGCTGATGGACGACTTCGGTGAACCGGTCACCGCGTTCACCTGGGTGGACGGCGAGGGGTACCAGGCCGCGGATGCGCTTGAACAGACCGCGGGCTACTGGTTGACGGTACCGGATGAGTTGACGGCGGACCTGGGAGGATTGTTCGCGCAGGAGACAGTTATCATCCCGCTCGCTACGGGTTGGAATCTTTTCGCAAATCCCTTCGATCAACCGGTCGCAAGGGACGATCTTCGAGTGGGCGGTAATTCACTTTCCGAGATGGAAGAGTTGGGCTTGATGAACAATGTCATCACGGTCTGGTCCGGCGACTCCACGGGATACGTGGAAGTTGATACGCTTCAGCCCTGGCAGGGATGCTGGATTATGTCCAACGCGGAAGATCTCGGTCTTGAACTGCTGTTGCCCGCAATGAGAGGTGGGAGCGGGAACGGTCCGGCAGAATTGGACAATACGATCGAGGATTGGTACGTCGTGATCGAGGGTCGGTCGCAGGGCTGTGCGGACGGGCTCACACGTCTGGGCGTAAATCCGGATGCCGGCGACGGTTACGACGTCGCATTCGACTACCCTGAACCTCCGGCTCCTCCCGCACCGCCCGGTGGGATCAGTCTCTACTTCCAGTGTGAAGGATACAATGCAGAATTCGATGACCGCTTCAACCGTGACATTCGAGAACCCCTCTCCAGGGGTGACCGGGAGATCTGGGAACTGACCGTGGAGACAACCGATCCCGGGGATGTGACCCTGAGCTGGCCCGGGATTTTCAACACAATTCCCGAAGAGGAAACTTACGGCTTCACCCTTGTCCATCCGGCCGATACGGACTCGGTGAACATGCTTCAGCAGGAGAGCTACAGCTACGTCGGTACCGGTCTCGATGTCTTCGAGATCCTCGTCAGCGCCGATGGCAATGAGATCGAAAACGATCCCGCTGGACGGCCACTGGATTGGTCTTTGAGTCCCGGCGTGCCGAACCCTTTCAATTCCTTTACGACCGTGGAGCTTTCGCTGCCGTCGCCCGGACACCTGGACGTGGAAATCTTCGATCTGCTGGGACGACGCACGGCCACTCTCGCCCAGGGACGATATGACGCCGGTGTGCACAGGTTTCTCTTTCATGCGGAGGGCCGTGCGAGCGGAGTCTATTTCCTGCGAGCAACGACCCCGGGCCGAGAGACACTGGTGCGCCGTCTCACACTCACCCGCTGAGTTCAGAGGTCCATCGATGCAACGGCGCTGTGCGGTGTGTTTGGGTGCGGGATCAAGTGAGTGACTGAAAAGCAGGTATAGTCTGGTCTGTCGGGCCGTTCTGACGGTTCCCCGGCGATGAGGAAGAACCGCGGAATAATGGGCGCACGGCAGCCGGTGGGAAGCGATAGGCGAGCCGCCGGACCATGAACTGCTTCTCGTACTTGGGCGGCTCGGTCCCGTTCAGGTAGGTCCACTTC
>WJJA01000199.1 GCA_014729955.1 bacterium | reverse complement strand
GACATGTATCATCAACCTCTCAGAGCCATTTCTTTACCAGTATGGAAAATAGTTCTTTCTTTTACCCCCCCCTATTGCGTATGCTGATGCAGGGATTATCTTTTACAAAAGGAGAGTATCATAAAACGTTTGACAGGAGTTACACTTATTGTCGGAATCATGTTTCTGATTCCACTGTTTGCAACCCATGTCTCGGCAGCGGACAAGGTGTTCACCTCTGTGCTCACGGAAGGACAGACCAATCAAGTCAGCGACACATTCGACTATGCTTGCCATGGCGTTGTCATCTCAATTGACAGTCGGAATACGTACAACTTGAACTACCCCACGTTCTACAATGGAAACACCGTCACGGGGTATGTTAATGTTTTCTGGGTCTCCCCAAATACCGATGAGTATACTTCTAACTCGACAACTCCCTGGTGGAATGAAGAAGATACCCAATGGGAATTCAATGTAATCCATTCGTTCGAACCTGAGGCTGACAGCACTGCGACCTTTGTCACCAGACTTCAGATTCCATGATGGTTGTTCTGCTGCTACCTTTTGTCAACGGGGGATTTCCGAATCCTCCGTTGACGTAATCGGGAGGAATTTCGTATGAGACAATTATTGGTGGTTGTTGCAATTGTTATTCTTCTGCCTGCAGCCATGTTTTCGGAGCTTATCGAGATCCCGAATGACTTCCCCACCATCCAGGAGGGCATCGATGCCTCAAGCAGCGGCGACACGATTCTTGTTTTGCCGGGGATATACAACGAGTATCTGTTGATAGACCAGCATGCGATCACCCTGGCCAGTATGTTCATTTTAGACCCCGATACTACATGGCGGGACAACACGCACCTGGTAGGATCACCTTTATCCGTACAGCCGTTGATTGAAATCCAGGGTCCGTTTGAAGATTCCGTACGAGTCACTGGATTAACCATCAGAGACAACCACAAAACCATGAATGGTCCGGGCGCAGGGATTGTAGGCCAGGAACTGCTTTTCAATTTTTCCTACAACAGAATCAGTGCAAATCAATGTTCTTCATCAGCTGGAGGTGTCTTAAACAATTCATCAGGCACCTTTTATGCAAATATCATAGAAGACAATGCTGTGATTCTCTACCATGGTGGCTTTCTCTTCCTCGGTGTGGGAACGGTTCATTTTAACAGGAATCTTGTGCTTAACAATTCAGCATCTTCACAGCAGGCTGGTATATCTACTGGCGATATTGACACATTCTACGTAGTAAATAACATTTTCTCTAATAATACATGTCCAGAAGTAGGGGGTGGACTAACAACTTCTGCTAGCTATTTATTCCTGGAGAGTAATCTTTTTGCAAACAACAGGTGTGGAATGGGATCAGGCCTTTTGGTTTCCGAATCAGACTCATGCATGATCATCAACAATACCTTTCGAGAGAATCAAGCTGTCTTCTTCTACAATGGATTAGGCTTCGGGTCGGCAATAGGTCTTATGTCGTCGGTTGAGTACTTTCACATGGATCACAATACGTTTCTTGAAAACGAATCGGATCACAGCGCAGCATTGTTCATGCTGGCTGACGGAATCATCTCAAATAATGTTTTTGAAAGGAATACGGGATACTGGAGCTCTGTCTCTCACATTACTGGCAATTCTCGAAATCATGCTGATATTTACTTTCAGGACAATTTATTCCTGGCAAACGCATCATCACCCGAAGCTGCATTAATGCACGATGGGGTGATTCTCGCTTCTGACCAATGCAGTGTTTATGTGTCGGAAAATGATTTTGTCTTGAACTGGGGTATCGCTGGAGGGCGTAACAGGTCCTATCGTGGGTATTTTGAGCTGGACAACAACTACTGGGGTCACCCCTCCGGTCCCTATCACAGCAATGATAATCCAGGGGGCTTGGGAGATACGGTTTTATCCGTCGAAGAGTACGAACCCTTTTCTATCGAGCCCTTCGGCAACTACGGCATCCGGCTGAACCCCTGGATCGTGGACTGGGGCGAGGTAGCGACGGGCGACACCACCACGGCCTCGCTCTGGATACGAAACAGCGTGGACAGCACGGTCGTGGTGGAAGAGGTGACCATCGACAGTGCCGCGTTCACCCTGCTAGCCGAAGGCCCCTGGACACTGCTGCCCGGGGATTCGGTCGAGGTGGCTGTGCAGTTTCATCCAATCGAGGCGCGTGAACATATCGCCACCCTGACCGCCGCCATCGACGCCCCCCACACCCCTCCCATCCGTGCCATGCTCCAGGGAACGGGGGTAGAATCGGCGGTAGAGGACAGCGAGGACCAACCCCAATGCAGCGGGCTTGACCAGGAATTGCCCGACCGTTTCGCCCTCGGTTCTCCCGCACCCAACCCGTTCAACCCATCCACGGAACTGCGTGTCGATCTTCCGCGTCCCGCATCGTTGACCGTCGTCCTGTACGACATCACCGGCCGGGAGGTGCGCACCTTTTTCCGTGACCAGGCTTTCGATGCCGGTCGCCATCGTTTCACCGTAGACGGCACCGGCCTGGCGGCGGGGATCTACTTCGCGCGTGTCACCGTACCCGGAGAACTGGACCAGACCCGCAAGCTGGTTCTCGTGAAATAAGTCCGTGCACCAGACCCTTACACTGCCGTTGATAGACACAACGCCTCATACACCCGTTTGTCTGTAAGGAAATTTGTTGGCATTCGATGTAGCGGAAGAATGAAATGCTTACTCATCATCAAGTCGTTCAGGAAGCGTCCATAGGAAGTCCGCCCTGTATTGTTAATCCCGACAAAGCGTTCAGACTTTTCTGCAATTTAGGCCCGGCCGGCCCGAATAGCAGAGCTAATTGGGCCGGCCCAACCTCATCTGCTTTGTTCCGAAGGATTCGCGGTATTGCCATAAAGCTTCATCCTGCGCGCCTCACATCTGACACAGTTTGAACTCGTGAATTATGCGGGTTAGAGGATGCGGGATCACCCGGAGCGGAACCGCCTCATTCCTGTGGTCTGCCCCGGTTGAAGTAGTGTTCATATTGCAGTTTTTCGCCGGTGGACCAGGGGCGGTACTGGTTGATGAATTCCACGCGATCCCCGATGGGAGGGTGTGATGCGCGGAAAAAGGTGTAGAGGGGGCCGGGGTATGGATTGCCCAGGTTCTCATGTTGCAGCTTCACAAAGGCTGCGGCGGCCGCCTGGTTGTCCCGTGTGATTTCGAGGCCGAATTTGTCCGCCACCCGTTCATTGTGCCGTGAAAAGGCCATCATTCCCGGTTGGAGAACAAACGCGACCAGACTGAAGAGCAGAATCAGCAACGGGTACGAGGCAATATCGCCCATGCCGTCAAAGCCGAAGCGGTGCTTGAACTTTCGTATGAACCAGCCGCTTGTGCGGTGCACAGTGAACATGCCGGCAAAGACCATCACCACCGCCAATCCGATCATCTGGTAGACATGGCCCAGCTTGTAGTGACCCATCTCGTGGCCCATTACGAACAGCACTTCGTCTTCCTTCAGCTTCTTCAGCAGCGTATCCCAAAGCACGATCCGTTTTGAACCGGCGAATCCGGTGACGTAGGCGTTCACGGCCCTGGTGTCGACGCTTTTATCCACTTCAAAGACCCTGCCGCCCTGGATACCGGCGGTTTCCGCGAGGTTGAGGATCTTTGCTTCGAGCGTCTTATCCTTCATTGGGCCGAACTTGTTGAACAAAGGCGCGATCCAGATCGGCTGGATCAGCATGAAAAGGAGAATAAAAGGCAGCGAGCCGGCGCTGAACCATGCCCACCAGGTCCGGGGGAACTTCCGGATCAGAGCGTAGGGAACCCACATCACGAGGGCGGTCAGGATCATTCCGACCGCGAATCCTTTCAGCTCATCGCCGAACCATTTGCCGAAGCTCTGGTTGGAGAGATCGTAGGCATGCTGTCGCACGTAGCCGCTGTAATAGTCCAGGGGCAGGTTCAGCAGAAAAGTGATTGCGGTGAACAGCAGCAGGTAGACCACGACTTCGAGCCACCAACCTTTTGAAAACCGTCTTGCCCAGTTTCGAAGGATCGCGGAAAAGCCGGTAAAGAGGATCACGAGCGGCACCGCGAAACCATACAGGGTGCTGAACGCCCAAAGCCCGTTACCGCTGTGGTAGTAGCGCATCGCCTTTTCCGTGGCGGGTGGGACGACCACATGCCCGTTTTCATCGATCTGGACATCGACGGCTCCGTCGATGTCGTCCGTGGACGCAGCGTCGTCGGTCACGGATGTGCCTTCCATTTCCTCAATCGTCTGCCCGCCGTGTTGGACAGGCCCGGTTTCCTGATCCGACAGGTTCTGTGCGATCGCACGTCCGACCAGAAAGGCGCCGGCGAAGGCGACACCGATCCCGGCGATGAGCAGGGTTCGTCCGAATTGCAGCGGCATGGTGCCCTCCAGTGTGAATGTCCGCGCAAAAGATAGAGAGCTGCCGAGTTACACGCACCCCCCTGCTCCCATGAAGTGCACGTGTTCGTCTCCCGGAGATGGCAGATGAAGCCGGTCAACCAGCCGGAGATAGAGTGGTTTAGCCCGAATATTTCACGAGTTCAATCTGCGTCAGATGTGAGGCGCGAAGGATGAAGCT
>WJJA01000198.1 GCA_014729955.1 bacterium | reverse complement strand
TTACTTGACGAACATCATCTTGCGGATCTGGTGGAAGCCGCTTTCGGCGCTGACACGTACGAAGTACATGCCGCTTGGTTTGCCGGTCGCCTGCCAGTTCAGGTAGTGGTAGCCCGGCTGCATCACATCGTTCTGCAGCTGCGCCACCTGACGACCGAGCACATCGTAGATCGTCACGTTCACCTGCGCCAACTCCGGCACCGCCACCACGATATTCACCGTCGGGTTGAACGGGTTCGGGTAGATCGAATGCACCGCCCATTCCGTCGGGATGCCGCGTTCACGTTCCGGCACCGGCAGATCGACCGTAATGCTCCACTCGTCCGTGGAGTAGGTTGTCAGCATCAGGTCGCTATCGTCGACGGCCTTCACACGCCAGTACCAGGTCGCCGATTCGTCGATCACATCCAGGCCGATCTCCACGCTGGTCTCAGTGCCGGCGTCAACGTCCGTCGAATCGCCGAACTCGGGATCGGTGGAGAGCTGCACGATGTAGCCGACCTCGTCACCGTCCGGATCGACACTTTCCGTCCACGCGAAGGTGATCGGCATGTCATCGGCGACGAAATGAGCACCGTCGTCCGGTGACTCCAGGCTGAATGCGCCCGGCGCTTCCGGCAGCAGGACCGAGAAGGTCCGCACCTCGGAGTAGGTTCCGGTGGTGTTGGTGTCGGTCGCCAGCACACGCCACCAGTAGACCGTGTCGTCCTCCAGTTCTTCCACCTCGAAGCTCAGGTCCGTGCCGGCGTCGTAGGTATCCGGATCGGTGAACTCCTCATCCATCGAGATCTCAAGGGAATACGTCGGGCTCTGCTCCGGGTCGGGATCGGTCGAGGCCGTCCATTCGAAGGTCAACGGCAGCGCATCGACAATCACCTCATCTTCCGGCGAGGTCAGGCCCGGCGCGGTCGGTGCCTCCGGGATCGCCGTCGAGAAGCTGCGTTCATCCGAATAGGTTCCGTCCGTGTTGTCGTCCGTTGCCTTCACACGCCACCAGAACTCACTGTCATCCGCCAGGTCGGTCACCTCATAGCTCAAATCGGTGCCGGCGTCATACTCGGTCGCGTCCGTGAAGTCCGGGTTGTCCGCGATCTCGAGCATGTACCCCGGCGTGGTGCCGTCCGGGTCGGTCGATTCGGTCCATTCGAAGGTCAGCGGCAACGCTTCGATCACCGCCGCGTCGTCCGGCGACACCAGGGTCGGCGCGGTCGGGGCGTTCGGGATCGTCGTCGAGAAGCTCCGTGTCGCGCTGTAGGTGCCGTCGAGGACGTCGTCGGTTGCCAGCACACGCCACCAGTAGTCGGTGTCGTCTTCCAGGTCGTCCACATCCCGGGTCAACGCCGTACCGGCGTCGAAGGTCATCGGATCGGTGAACTGGTCGTTGTCGGCGACCTCAAGCGTGTAGGTCGGCTCCTCGCCCGGATCGGGGTCGGTCGATGCCGTCCACTCGAAGGTCACCGGCAGCTCCGCGATCGTCGCGCCGTCGTCCGGCGAGGTCAAGCCCGGCGCGGAGGGTTCCTCCGGAATCGCCGTCGAGAACTCCCATGTGCTCGAGTAGGTCCCGGCGGTGTTGGTGTCGGTCGCCAGCACACGCCACCAGAACGCGGTGTCGTCCTCGAGCGTGGCAACCTCATAGCTCAGGTCCGTGCCCGCGTCGTAGGTGTCCGCATCGGTGAAGCCCGGGTTGTCCGCAACCTCGAGCGTGTAGGTCGGTGTCTGCTCCGGGTCGGGATCGGTCGATGCCGTCCATTCGAAGGTCAACGGCAGTTCATCGATCACCGCGAACTCCGCCGGGGCGACCAGGCCGGGCGCACTCGGCGCCTGCGGCACCGCGACGCTGAACGACCAGGTGGTGCCGTCGTTCGGGTTCTGGTCCGACAGGGTGCCGTCGGTGTTGGTGTCCACCGCGCGCACGTACCAGTAGACCGTGACATCGTCCGGCAGCTCGTCGTCGAGACCGTGCTCGGGTGCGGCGTTGCGCACGACCGCGCTGCGGCCGCCGCGGTTGCCCGCGAGCTTCGCCGCCGGCGCCGCGCCGCGACGGAAGGTGACCGGCCCGCGGCCGGCGAGCACGTCATCTTCGAAGGTGTACTCGGTCACCTCCAGGCCTGTGGCTGAATCGGCCGCGGCAAAGGTGTCGTCGTCCAGCGCCCACACCAGGGTGTAGGTGATCGTGTCGTCCGGATCGGGATCGTCCGTGCTCTCCCACGTGACCGTCGGATCGGTGACCTCCAACTCGGTGCCGTCGACCGGCGTCAACAGGCTGAAGGCGTTCGGAACGTCGGGCACGTAGATGTCGAACCCGCGCGGCCCGTTGGAAGCGGGTGTCTCGTTGCCGGCCTCGTCGCGAGCATGCACCTGCCACTCGTACGAGGTGTCATCGGACCCGCCGGTCCAGATCGTGCTGTTCGATACGATCCCCTCGACCGTCGCCTCGCCCGGCATCGTACCGCCGGCTTCCCAGATATATACATCATAGCTGACTTCATCGCCGGGATCGGGATCGTCGGTTGTTTCCCAGCTCAGAACCGCTTCTTCGGTGTCGAGGACGATGCCGTCCGATGGACCGATCAGATCGAACGGTTCCGGCGCTTCCGGAATATCGATGCTGAAAGACCAACCGGTGTCGTCTTCGGGATTCTGTGTGGAGAGGGTTCCTTCGGTGTCGCCGTCGTGGGCGATGACATACCAGTATACCACCACATCATCCGGAAGTTCGTCCAACTCGTCAGGTGTGTTGCGTTCAAACCGGACCGGTCCTTCCCCGGCACGAGAGGTCCGTGCGTGCGAACGATCCGATGTTGCCTGTCGTCCGGATGTGCGCGGGCTCAACCGGACCGAAGAGACGTCAGAACCGCGACGTTTCGACACAGCATCCGGCACGGAGCGTCTCCTGGTATCAGAAGATCGGTCGATATCAAGGGGTGTCCGTGCGCGTCCGGTCAGTTGGTCCACTCCATCAAAGGTGTATGAAGTGCCTGTCAGTGCGGTAAGTGAATCGGGTGAACCGAAATCCGGATCATCAACGGACCAGTAAAGGGTATAGGTAATCGTATCGTCCGGGTCAGGATCGCTTGATGCTTCCCAGCTCAGGGTCGGCGTGTCGGTTTCGAGGGTGCTGCCGTCAGCCGGACCGATGAGGTCGAACGATGCCGGCGCTTCTTCGATGTAAATGTTGAAGCTCCAGGTCTCTTCCGCCCAGGTCCCGGTTGAATTGGTGTCCACCGCCTTCACCGTCCACCAGTACAGCTGATCGTCCTCTCCAATGAATTCGTAGTTCGTTTCCATCAGACCGGTGGCGACCGGATCTCCGAAGTTGTTCTCGTCTGTGGAAACATAGACCTCATACGTAACCACGTCACCATCGTCGGGGTCGGTCGTGGCTTCCCATTCGAGCTCGACCGCCGGTGCGTTCATCACCGACAGATCGGACGGGGCAAGCAGGCTGAACGGCTCGGGGAACTGTGGACCGATGCCGGGTCGCTCGAGCAGCACGACCTCATCCGCCTCGAAGCCGGCGCTGAGAATGTCCACATCATTGTCGCCGTCGAGATCGGCGGCGAAGACTCCCCGGGCACCGTCCAGTGAGTTCAACACGGCGTGTTCTTCCCAGCTCAGACCGGTACCGGCGGTGTTTTCCCACCATGCGATACGGTCATCGTCGAAGGCACTTCCCAGCACATCCACATCGCCGTCGCTGTCCATGTCCGTCGCGTAGACCGCACGCGCGCCACCGAACTCGGTCGTGACAGGGCGGCTGCTCCAGGAGGAGCCGTCGCCGTTGGTGTTCTCCCACCATGTTATGCTGTTGGACAGACCTGCAGCACCCAGGATGTCGATGTCTCCATCGCCGTCTACGTCGGCCGCGTGGATGCTGTCGTCGTCGGGATCAGGGGTAAAGCCGGCATCCACGGTGTGCTGTGTCCAGGAGGAGGCGTTGCCATTGTCATTTTCCCACCAGTAGACGGCTTGCGCACCGGAAGCGGAAGCAATCAGATCGAAGTCGCCGTCGCCGTCCACATCTTCCGAGTAGACGCTGTTGGCACCATCCAGATTGCCTGCCACGGTATGCTCGGTCCAACTGAGGCCGTTGCCGACGTTGTTTTCCCACCAGGTAAGGTCGTCCGCTAGTTGTGCGACAGCGATGATGTCCATGTCGCCGTCGCCGTCAAGGTCGCGGGCATGCACATCCTTTGCGCCGTCGTAACTGCCTTCGACGCTGTATTCGGTCCAATTCGCACCGGTTCCGACCGTGTTTTCCCACCATCGGATAGCGTCTTCTTCGGTAGCCGCGCCTACGATGTCGGTGTGTCCGTCGCCGTTAAAATCAGCGGCATAGATGCCGGACCCGCCGGAGAAATGGGAAGCGACCGAGTTTTCGGACCAGGTCATGTCGAGGTCGGGATCCTGGTTCCACACCGCGACCCCGCCCGCGGCACTCGCGCCGAGGATATCGAGGAGGCCGTCCCCGTTCAGATCCGAGGCGAACACTGCTGAGGCGCCGGCGAATGCAGCCGAGAGGGTTTCATGGGTGTAGGAGGGACCGGAAATTGCGTCCAGGTTGATATCCAACATGATGGAACTGGGAATGCCTTGCGTTGCGATCACCATGGCGCTGGTTGCATGGGCACCGTCGCCGGGATACTCATCGATGGAAACAGTCACCTCAACACTGTTTCCCGCTTGGAGTGTTCCTTCGGAGGGAGTCAGGCTGACCCAGTCTGCGAACCAGGTGGAGTTCCAATCGAGTGTACCTCCACCAACGTTGCTGACCGTGACGGTTTCGGTCGGGCCGACGGTTTCACCGTCCCAAGTGAAGTCCAGGCTCGTGGGCGTGACATCGAGGGAGGGGAGATTCTCTCCGGGTTGCTCATACCAGCTTCTTCCGGTGATAATATCGAGGTCTCCGTCGCCGTCCAGATCGCCGGTATCGAACCGGAACTCGCCGCCGCCCATGTTTTGTTCTTCAAATGTGCCGTCATTTTCCCACCAGCGGAGGTAGATTCCCTGTTGGCCGTATCGCTGAGAGGTTGCGATCACATCCTGGTCCCCGTCCGCGTCGAGATCCACCGAGTGGACGTCGCTGAAGGTGGCGCTTTCCACGATAATGTCATTGACAGTAAAGCTGCCCTGGGTGCTGGTGCCGAGATCGTAGTACACACGTATTCGCCCCTGTTCACCCACCAGCAGGTCCGGCAGAGTGTTTCCATTCAATTCTGCCAGCTGGAGATCTTCCGCATTGTTGAGTGACCCCCAGCTGTACTCGGTAAAGG
>WJJA01000197.1 GCA_014729955.1 bacterium | reverse complement strand
GACGCCCACCTGAAGCGTCAGGTGATGGGTCGTGAAGTGACCGTGGCGATCACCAACGGCCGTCTCGATTTTGGTACCTGGGAGCGAATCTTCTACGGTGAGTTTGACGGTCGCCGGCGCAAGCGTGTACTTGTCAAGATCATCGGCGAATGATCGCCGAACCGCGAATATGTCACCGTCGGTAAACAATGAGGACAGGTTGCGATGGATCAAACCCGAGACCCGTTCCGGCAGGAGCGCGAGCGGCAGAACAATCGTGTGCTGAGCTATGCCGGCACCACCCTGAAGCGCCTGTGGCATCTTGACGCAATGGCGTACAACGAAGGTGCCCTCGATGGGAAGACCAAGGAAATGCTCGGCCTGGTAGCCTCGCTGGTGCTGCGTTGCGATGACTGCATCCGCTACCATACCGACCGGTGTCACGAGGAAGGGATGAGCGATGCGGAGATGGAAGAGCTGGTCACCGTCGGCATGACGGTTGGCGGCTCCATAACCGTGCCGCATATCCGCCGACTGGTGGATCGATGGGACGAATTGCAAGGGCGCGCCGAGAGCGAATAACCTTGCGCTGGAACACGAAAAATCCACATCTTATAGCTGCGTTTTACGGAAATTGAGGTTCGGCATGCCCCGAGACACACACGATCCCGGCGTTGCGGATGCAGTGGCTCATGTACGTGATCGTTTTGAAACCGAACCCCTGCTGGGTTTTATCCTCGGCAGTGGTCTCGGCTCATTTGCCGAAGAGGTGTCCAATCCTGTCATGATCCCGACGGCAGAGATTCCGAAGTACCCTGCGAGCACGGTGCCGGGTCATGCAGGGCGCTTGGTCTGCGGTGACATTGACGGTATCCCGGTGGTGATTGTCCAGGGCAGGGTGCACGCCTATGAAGGCTATCCGCTGGAGCGGGTCGTGTTTCCGGTACGCCTGCTTGCCGCCCTGGGAGTCGGCGCGCTGGTGGTTACCAACGCGTCCGGTTGCACCCACGACGGCCTGCATCCGGGCGACCTGATGGCGATACGCGACCAGGTGAACCTGATGGGTGTCAACCCTCTCGTGGGGCAGCATTGGGGCTTTGATCGGTTTCCTGACATGAGCCGAGCGTACGATCCCGACCTGCTCACAGTGTTGCAGCAAACGGCACGTGAGCAGGACATACCGTTGAAAGAAGGGATTGTCGGGGCCTGGATCGGGCCGACCTATGAGACATCGGCGGAGGTACGTCTGCTGCGCAGCATCGGTGTGGACGCCGCCTGTATGTCGACCATACCGGAGGTGATCGCCGCGGCACGACTGCGCGTTCGTGTCGCCGGGGTCTCCTGTATTACCAATTATGCAACGGGTGTCAGCGACCGTGCCCACTCCCATGATGAAGTAGTGGAAACCGCCGGCCGTGTGGAACATACCTTCCGCGCCCTGTTGCGAGAAGCGGTCAAGCCGTTGGCAGACGCCTTGTAACGACTGCCGTTTCAGAACCACAGACCGGAAAGGGGTGTGCTCGTGGTTCTCGGTGGTGTCCTGGTGGTTCGCAATGAGAAGGACTGGCTGCAACGTAACCTGCGCTGGCATCTCGATGTGCAGGGTTTCGACTTCATTGTGGTGGCCGACAACGGGTCATACGACGGTACGGTCAAGCTGATCAAAGAGTTCAGAGCACGTGATGATCGAGTCCTCTTTCGACCGCTGAATCGTGGAGTCGGATTCGCACAGGACGCCGCTACACTGCTGGGAATGCGGGAACTCGTCGATAAGCTCAACTGTGACTGGGTGCTGCCGATCGATGCGGATGAACTTTGGCACAGCCGTGAATTCGGGACTGTACGCAGCGCGCTGGAATACGCTTCGGTCGATACTGTCCAGGTCGACACCTTCGCCTACCAGTTTTTTGAAACCGAAAAGGACGATTCAACTATCGAGGATCCGGTTCTGCGTCTCCGCGTCGCTCAGATCGAGAAACAGCAGAAGATCATCTTCTCCAGGCAACTGGTTCCCGTGATAAAAGAGATCTCCATCGGCAACCACTGGGCGAGATACACGACGCCGCAGAAGCCGCCTGTTGTACAAATTCCGTCCCAACAGCTCGCACGGTACCACTACCGCTACAACGGTCCCTGGGATTACGCCCGCCGTTTGTTGAACCAGGTGGAAGGCTTCATCATGCGCAAAGGCGAAAGCTGGCTGGCGGGTGTGCCGGATTCCATCGGCGGCGGGCATGTTCATTACATGTACCAGCAGCTCAAGAATGGACAATACCTTTCGGAATACAAGCGACTGCTGACCATACCGCCTGACCGTCTCGAAGAAGGGTTGGCTTCCGGCCGTTTCGTTCGCATTGACGATATCGCACGAAAAATCGTCGCATCCGACCTGTAGAAATCGTATTTTCCCACCGTCATTTCAGCGGATTGGATCACACGCTCCAAGCCTCCGCAACCTGGAACACGTCCCTGGGAGCAACCGAGAGAAAGCATCATGGCCAAACGTCCGTTCAAACTGAAAG
>WJJA01000029.1 GCA_014729955.1 bacterium | reverse complement strand
TCCTGACCCTGCCTGCTTGATCTGTTCAAACACTGAACCCGGCATCCTTTGCCGGGTTTTCTAGCCCGGATATTTCATGAATGGAGAGAGTATTCTTTTCTAAAAATTATAGTAACAATAAGATAATATCACGACATGCCGTTATTCTCCGGCACAGATTGTGTCCATGCCAAACTCATCTATTCATTCCCCCTTCGGGCGGTCTCAACTGTGTCATCTGCTTTGTTCCGAAGGATTCGCGGTATTGCACAGCTTCATCCTTCGCGCCTCACATCTGACACAGTTTGAACTCGTGAAATCTTCGGGTTGGTCTCCGATCAACACTGCTTCGCCTCACGTCAACGCGCGACGCGTGCCCTCCCTACTTCCTTACCTTTTCAAGAAATTCGCCTTCCAGCAAATCGAACGTACGTCGAGCGTCTGCATTTTCCTCCAGGTGCTTTGCAAAGGCACGGTGCAGGTGGGCGAGCGCACTTCCCGAAACCCCGAGCTTTTCCCCCAGCCCCTTCACGCCGCCTTTTCCCAGGGCGTGGCGCATGGCCAGCTCGACCAGGAACTTACGTGCTTCATGCCTTGCACGAGCCTTCAACAATACATCCGGTGGAATATTGAATTCACGCGATACCAGTCGTACCAGCTTGCGGAAGCGCGCTTCGGCCTGACGGTCTGCCTGGCGTGCCTCCTTCATCGCCGATTTGCGCCCGCGTCGACGTCCTTTCGCCTGCTCATAGTGCTTGTCGATAAACGCTTTCGAGCCAAGAAGACTCATCGCGACGACTTCATCCAGAATATCCTCTTGCGTGTTCTTCATACCCTGGATGATATACATATAGAACGCGTCGGACGGTCGTTTCGAGTCGACCTGCGAAAACGCTTGCAGGACTGTATCCTTATCAAAACCTGTTGGAGCGGCGGCGGAGTCTGTAAAGATGGGAAAGGAGGTCCACTGGTTGGTGCTCACTTCACCCCATCGCCGTGCTTCGCTTTCATTGGACCAGTGGTGACCGATGATCGGGGAGATGTGAACCCGCTGCACGAGACGTAGAAAGTACTCGTCGGTATCCTCGATCAGGATGGCGCGGTGCCGATCACGTACACGCTTTTCCGCTTCACCGTTGCGTGCACGCAAACGATTGAAATAGCCCGCTTGTGTACGATGGACAAACCGTGATAACTGGCGATTGCCGTTACGCAAGAGGATCAAAGCGGAACGATCCGGCAGCGCAAACGCATAAATGCATACCCCTTCCGGGAGAGCAGCCTGTCCCATGCTTTCGAGGAACAGGGCCCGTTCCTCGTCGGATTGGAACAGATTGACCTCGGGACGGGATCGCAGCTGTACGAGATACAGCCCGCCCGGAATATGAATACGCACAGGTCTCGCCATGGCGGCAAAGCTATGCTCACATTGTTAGGGCTACAAGAGGAAGGCGAGACAAGAGTCCTTTTCTATGCACAAAAAAGCGGAGGACAATAGCCCACCGCTAATTTTTTCAAATATAAATGGATAGCTTAGCTGCCATTCCCTTTCGCGGTGATCTCGAACATACGCTCAAGAGCAATGTTCGACCACTTTCGGGTCTCCTCATCCACCGTGATCCGGAAACGGAATTTCCCTTCTTGCAGAGCCTTCAAGCTGTCACGCAACGCCCAGGGGCTGATACGAAACATGGTTGAGCAAAGGCAGGCGTACGGAGCCAGGCTGAAGACCTCTTTGCCCTGTTCACGTACCTCGTTACCGATGCGCTGTACCAGGTGATTTTCCGTCCCGACCGCCCATTTTGTACCCGGCGCAGCATCGAGGATTGTATTGATGATCGCAGACGTTGATCCGTTGTAGTCGGCTTTCTGCACCACCTCAAAGCTGCACTCCGGGTGAACGATCACGTTCACATCCGGGTTGGTGTTGCGCCAGTGTTCGACATGTGCAGGAGTGAAGTGCTGGTGCACACTGCAGTGTCCATGCCACAGGATCACCCGGCTGTTCCGAATGTCGTCGGAGGTGTTGCCGCCGAGTTCGTCCTCTTCCTGCCAGTTCCAGACGATCATCTTTTCCAGCGGAATACCCAGCTCGTAACTGGTGTTCCTCCCCAGGTGCTGGTCCGGGAAGAACATGATTCGTTCACCCTGCTCCATCGCCCAGCGGATGATCTTTTTCGCGTTGGAAGAGGTACAGATCGTACCGCCGTGCCGTCCGACAAACTCCTTCACTTCAGCGGTCGAATTGATGTAGGTGATCGGCGTGAGTGTCTCCGTATCCATCAGCTCGGAAAGCTTCTCCCATGCCTCTTCGATATCGTCGATCTCCGCCATATCCGCCATGGTACAGCCCGCACGCATATCCGGCAGTATCACCGGTACATCCGGGTCCGTGAGCATGTCAGCGGTTTCCGCCATAAAATGCACACCCAGGAAGATCACAAATTTGGCATCCTGCATGGAGGCGGCATACTGACTAAGCGCAAGGGAATCCCCGCGTTTGTCGGCAAAGCGGACCACATCATCACGCTGGTAGTGATGCCCCAGAAGAACGAGGTCTTTTCCGAATCCGCGCCGCAGTTCGGAAATCTCTTCGACCAATTCCGGCGGTGTATCCGGCTTTCCCATCTCTTCGACATCCTCAATGGGCTGTTCCGGATTCCAGCGCACATCCATCGGTGCTTTTGTCTGAAATTCTATCGCCATGCGAAAACCTTTTCTTTCCTTACACCCGTAAGAACAAAGTCTTACCGTATCGCTGTCACGGGTTCAAACATGGAACTCATAAAGTAAACCCCTGTTCCCATGAAGGAAAGGGGTTTTTTCGAAAACTGAGACATGTTAAAAATGGTGCAAAGCTGCAATAACTCTAGTTTTCGTGTTTGTTGTCGTTCCACGGTCGGACATTACAGGAAGATCAATCCCAGAATGCCCACAATGGCTGTATACACCGCGAAACCGTACAGCTTGCCCTTGCGGAGGACCGCCATCAGGATACCGATCGCGATGTATCCGCTGACCGCACTCGCGATGAAACCGACAGAAAACGGCAAGGTCATGCCTTCGGGTAGTGTGGTGAAATCCTTTGCCGTTACAACCGCCGCACCAAGAATAGCAGGAATGGAAAGCAGGAAGCTGAACCGTGCGGCCGCATCACGTCCCAGCCCGCTGAAAAGGGCACCGGAAATGGTCGAACCGCTGCGGCTGATCCCCGGCATGATGGCCATTCCCTGCATGGTACCGATCAGCAGGGCATCGCGTTTGCGCACCTTTCCGAGGGGTCTGTCGCCCTGCCGCACACGTTCCGCGGCGATCAACAACACCGTGGTCACCAGCAGTCCCGCAGCGGTGAAGCGCGGCGCATCGAACAGCGATTCGATGATCGGCTTGAAGCCGATGCCGAGAATCGCTGTCGGCACCATGGCCAGCAGCAGCATCCAGCCGATCCGGCGCCCTTCCCCGCCTCGGAAGAAATCCACGACCACCATGGTCAGGTCGCGCCAAAAATAGATGATGACCGCCAACAGGGTACCAAGATGAACCGCCACTTCGAAGGCGATCCCGCCGACATCCACCTGCATGAGATGATTCGCGAGCACAAGATGCCCGGACGATGAAATCGGCAGAAACTCCGTAAACCCCTGCACAAGACCCAGGATCAGGGCCTGCCAGACATTCATTGACCGCTCCTCATCTCTCGTTCCAACAGGTTCCTGCCCCTGGGTTGATCCACTTCTTCAGGCTCCGGTTCGGGCATCAGGATGATGCGACGACGTGCCACGTTTTCCGGACGCACTTCGCCGTCCTTGATCGTCAACAGCCACATGCCCAGGGCCGTCCTCTGGTTGGGCGCGAAAACCTGTTTTCCGGCGGCGAGGGCAATCTCGCGCATATGCACCAGGCCGTCCAGCACGCCTTCCGGACCGAGATGACCGTTCGCGATCTGGGTGGCAAGCACATGGGCTGCGTCGAACCCTCGCACATGCCAGATGTTGGGCGTCCCGCCGGTTCTCTTCGCGACAAACGCTTTTAGATCCTGCATCTGCGGATTTTCCGCACCGAGGTAGTAAGGCGAGGTGACCACCATATCTTCCACAAATTCCCGGTGACGGTAGAGTTCGTTCGGGTCTTCATACCAGGCCGAGTTGCCGATCCGCATCGCATCGAAATTGTAAAACGCAAACTGCGGTGCGAACAGCTCAATGCTGCTAGGTTCAATCGGCAGGAAAAGCGCATCAATGGACTCAACCGCGATGTCATTGGAATCGATCTTTCCGATACGGTACTCGGTGGTGCGTCGAACGCTGTCAAGGTGAGCCTGCCAAAGCTCCTCAAAGGTAGTGCTGTCGAACGGGATCTCTTCACTTCGAAGGCTGTCGGCGAAGTCACGTCGGAATCCCAGTCGTCGTATTCGCTGGAATTGACGGTTCACGCCCACTTCGCCTTCCGGGAAGTACCATTCCAGCGTCATTACTTCGGTACCGCTGCGGCGAGCTAGAGCATCCGTGAAGCCGCCGGCGCTCTGGCGTCCCATCTCTGTGGCGGGCGCAAGCACCGCGAAGGTCTTCAGGTGCAGCGAATCGGTCGCGTAGATCGCGGCGATTTCCCCCTCCCGGTACCAATCCGCTTCGATCTGCACAACACCCGGTCCAATCGCGGTCAGGCCCGGATAGCGCAAACCAGGTGCCACTACGGGTACTCCGGCTGCCTGAGCTTCCACCGCCGCCGCGATCATATCTTCTTCACGTCCCCCGAGCACCAGGCCCCACACTCCCTGCTCACGAATCATCTCACGTGCCGCAAGGGCAGCGTCGTGAGATCCGTAGGGTACTGTCCGTTCGAGCAGCTTCAGAAACACGCTGCCTTCTTTGTTGAAATGGTTCACACCCGCACGAACTCCGTTCAACAGCGGAGTCGCCGCTACGGTATCGGCTTCCGGGGAGCGTGTAATCGCTCCAAGACGTGGAACCTTCTTTTCCGTGATTCCAAGCTCCTTCAACACAGACCGAGCCGTCTCATTCACAGCCCGTTCCAGCAGGATGTCGGCATAGTACCACACCGGCCCCTGCACAAGTTCTTCAAGCTTCTTTCGTGCAAGGGTTTTAACACGTTCGCCCGGTTCCAGGTTCAGGCACTCCACCAGCTCCAGCGCCGCCATCGTGTGGTCGCCGCGCGCCTGGTAGCAGGATGCGAGCAGGTAATGCGCCTGGGCTGCCATCAATCCGCCGGGGGTACCGGCCAGCACCTTGAGCGCACGTTCGACAGCGTCATGATAGTCACCGAGGCCGTAGGACGCGCGGCCGAGGATCAGCTCTGCCGCCGCCGCATATCTCCCGGCCGGATTGGCACGTAAGTAAGCGCTTACCGATCCACGCGCCTGCTCGTACTGCTCCTTTTCCAGCTGTTGCAAGGCGGTTTGCAGCGCCTCCGGCTGTGCAAACACTATGTGAACGCTGCACAAGAGAAGAACGCCGACCAAACCCTCGCGTAATCGTCTCATCATTCCCACTCCACCGTCGCCGGGGGCTTGCTGCTGATGTCGTAGACCACCCGGTTAACCCCCTTCACTTCGTTGATGATCCTCGTGGAAACTCGACCCAGCAGATCATGAGGCAACGGACTGAAATCCGCCGTCATGAAATCCCAGGTATCCACGGACCTCAACGCGATGACATGCTCGTAGGTGCGCGCATCGCCCATCACGCCGACGCTTTTTACCGGTAACAGCACCGCCAGAGCCTGGCTTACCTTGTCGTACCAGCCGGCATGACGCAACTCTTCAATGAAAATGGCATCCGCTTCACGCAACACCGACAGCCGTTCAGCTGTCACCTCGCCAAGGATTCGCACCGCCAGCCCCGGCCCGGGAAACGGATGACGTCCTACAAGGGCCTCCGGCAGGCCCAGTTTCCGCCCAAGCTCACGCACCTCGTCCTTAAAGAGCTCACGCAAGGGCTCTACCAGCTTCAGTTTCATCTTTTCCGGTAATCCGCCGACATTGTGGTGCGTCTTGATCACGGCGGACGGTCCCTTGAAACTGGTGCTTTCAATCACGTCCGGGTACAAGGTACCCTGTGCGAGGAAATCCGCATCCGAATGCTGTGAAGCGACCTCGTCGAATACCTCGATAAACGTGTGCCCGATCTTCCTGCGCTTATCCTCCGGATCTACCACACCCTGCAGTGCCTGGAGGAACCGGTCGGACGCATCAACCACTTCCAGCTTTACACCGGCTTCATCCAGCGCCTTGGCCACCTCTTCCTGCTCGTTCTTGCGCAGCAGGCCGTTGTTGACGAACAGCGCGGTGAACTTTTCGCCGATCGCGGACGCCAGCAGCGCGGCCATGACCGAAGAGTCCACTCCGCCGCTGACTCCGCCGATCACACGCGAGGAGCCGACCTGCTCCCGAATGCGACGCTCCATCACCTCTTCGAACGCATCCATGGTCCAGTAGCCGGATGCGCCACAGGTTTCAAACACGAACGAGCGCAGGATATCCATACCCTTGGGCGTATGTCGCACCTCCGGGTGAAACTGCACGCCGTAGAGGTGGCGTTCACGATTGGCCATCGCGGCGACGGGACAGGTGTCGGAACGACCGATCTGCTCGAAGCCGTCGGGGAGTCGCTCGATCTGATCTCCGTGGCTCATCCATGTGTCCAGTGTACCGGAAAGACCATCGAGCGGAGTATCGGCGACATGGAGCAGTTCGACTTCACGGCGCCCGTATTCACGATGCGGCGAGGGCACCACCTCACCCCCGCTCAGTTGCGCCATCAGCTGCATGCCGTAGCAGATACCGAGCACCGGGATGCCCAAGTCGAGAATCTCAGCATTGATGGTCGGCGAGTCCTTTTCATGCACGCTGGCCGGCCCGCCGGAAAGAATGATCCCGACCGGTTTGGCTGCCCGCACCGGGTCCACGCCCTTATGACAGTCGAACAGCTCGGCGTAGACTCCAAGCTCACGCACCCGCCGTGCGATCAACTGCGAGTACTGCGACCCGAAATCCATAACGGCAATGCTTTCAAACTCACGATCCACCGGCCTGCTCCCCTGCCTGCCACTCTTCGTCCCATCCGGCCTTGCGCATGGCGGTCAAACGCTCCTCGGCGGTAATGTCCATCCGTAACGGTGTGACGGTCACATACCCCTCACGCAACAGCGTCTCATCGCCGTCCGGCAACACACCGAAGTTGACCCATTCGCCGCCCATCCAGAAGTACTCGTTGTTGCGTGCATCAATGCGACGGTCGAACGCCTCACGATACATCACATGCGCGACTCGAGTCACACGAAGTCCTTTAATATCCTTCATCGGAATCGGCGGCACATTGACGCTGAGCAACTCAAACGGCTGCAGCTCAAAATCCTGCACACGATCGAGCACGTTCAACGCCGCACGCACGGCGACGGTATAATCGTCCGGCTGAAAGGACGCGATCGATACCGCGATCGACGGGATGCCGTTCATCGCTCCTTCCACCGCGCCGGCCACCGTGCCGGAATATAGGGCGTTCAATCCGGTATTCGAACCGTGATTGATACCGGAAAAGACAAAGTCGGGCTGCTTGTCCTGCAGCAGGTAGCTGATTCCCATCTTCACACAATCCGCCGGAGTGCCGTTCACCATCTTGCCCGGCAGTTCCGGCAGGGGAATATCCCGCACACGAAGCGGTTCCGTCAGGGTTAAGCCCATTCCCGTCGCGCTGCGTTCCCGGTCGGGCACGACTACCTTAACTTCAGCCCGGTCGGAAAGAGCCTTGTACAGCTCATGGATCCCACGTGCCAGGTAACCGTCATCGTTCGTGAGCAAAACACGCATTCCTACTCCTGTTCAAACCACACACCGGCAGCCGGCGTTGGATTCTATTCTCCGTACTTCTCCATGAAGTCGATCACCGCATCGCAAATGCCTTCCGCTGTATCCTGCCGGAAGGAAGGCTTGCGCAGCAGGCTCTCCTCTTTAGCGTTGGACAGGAACGCGGTCTCCACCAGCACCGCCGGCATCGAGGCGCCGATCAACACATAAAAGCCCGCCTGGTCCACCCCGCGATCATGCAGGCCGCTGCGCGAGGTCATCCGCCTCTGGATCATCCCGGCGAAATCTTCCGATTCCTTCACAAACTGCGCCTGCGCCATCGCCAGCAGGATAAAATTCTCCTCGGTGAGGTCGGTGTATTCCTCCTGCGACTCTTCGTACTTGATCACCGAGTTTTCCTTCATCGCCACCTTCATCGCACGCTCGTTCCGTGCCGGCGACAGGAAATAGGTCTCCTGGCCGTGCGCGCGACGGCTGCGTGCGGAATTGCAATGAATGCTGATGAAGAGTTTGCCGCCGGTGGAATTGGCGATACGGGTCCGTTCGTTCAGGGGGATGAATACATCCGTGTCGCGTGTCATCACCACCTCGACACGCGCCCGTTCCCGGATCTGGTCACGCAGACGCAGAGCGATGTCCAGCGCGATTTCCTTCTCACGAGTGTGGTTATGCCCTATCGCGCCCGGGTCTTTCCCGCCGTGCCCGGCATCGACCACGATCTTGTCGATCTCCCAGGCACGCTTGTCCTGTTCCAGCGCCTGCAGCACCTCCACCGTGCCGCCCGGGCCGTTGTCTTCCTCGCGCGGGGTGAGGATCACCGTCACCACTCCGCCGTAGGTCGGTCCACTCAACCGCGCGTCGCCGATAGGAAAGGGTGTCTTCAAGTACGCATGCAGGGTCTCGCCCGGCCGCCACTGCATGCTCCCGCCGAAACTGCTGTCCGCTTCGAACATCGGTGCCTGGAACCGTTCGATCCCCTGCACCTGCAGGTCGATGGTCATCGAATCGACCAGCTCGATTTTCACAGCGAGCGGCTGACGCAACACCACCTCGAACAGCATCCTTTCCTGCTGCATGCGTCCACGCGCTGCAATCACATCCGACGCGGGCGGAACCACTTCGATACGACGTAACGCGGGCTCGATATGGATACGGCCGGGGTAAAATTGTTCCAGGATCTCGATGAAATGGCGTTGCGGGACAAAGAGCCGATAGTTCTCATAATAGGGCGGCAGGGTGAAATGGATGAAATCGAGGCCGGTCTGCGCGAAGGGACCGTCCGGCACAAACGTGACCGGGTGTTCGGGAAACGAGAAAATGAACCGGCCTTCGTCGTCGCGAGTATACACCACACCGACCGCATCGCACACCGAGAGCGCGTCGATGAAGGTAACGTCACGATGGGTCTGCACCGGGCTGGTCCCGGCTTCGAACCCGTCACGAATCACCTGCCACCGCTGCTGAGACGTCTGCGCCGTGAGGCCGAATGCCGTCAGCAGGACCATCCCTGTCAGAAGCGCTCTCTTCATAGCGATGAAAGGTAGCTCTCACCCCCACATCGTGCAAGGATGAGATGGCGTGCACGAATCGTCATACGGGCTCTTTACGCCGACAGACCGCGTCCGTCGTTCTGCCGGCTCCCTCCTTCGTTCCGCCAAATCCTTCCATCGTTCTGTCTGGTCTTGCGCGCGGCTCTGTCGCGCGTGTGACCTGACAGCCATCGCAGCACCCTTGCCCCTTCCCTTACGCTGACCCTGCCTCCGGGGCGGAGCATCATTCTTGACACCATCCCCCTCGATCTCCTACCTTTGGTGTCTGCGGGACAATAACACCCCGCTAACACACCGGCCGACTTAGCTCAGTTGGTAGAGCAACGGACTGAAAATCCGTGTGTCCCCTGTTCGAATCAGGGAGTCGGCACATAAGAAACAAGGACTTGGGAAGCTTTCCTAAGTCCTTTTCTGTTCTAGGGCACGCTTGTGGCACACAACCGCTTCCTATCTAGCCATGAACGGCGCAAGTCTGGCAGAGATCGCTGAGGTCCTTGGCCACAAGACCCTTTCCATGGTCAAGCGTTACGCACACCTGAGCGATGCGCACACTGCCGGAATTATGGAGAAAATGAACAAGCGTATGC
>WJJA01000196.1 GCA_014729955.1 bacterium | reverse complement strand
CCGCGAATCCTTCGCAACAAAGCAGATGACGCAGTTGGGACCGCCCGAAGGGGGAATGAATAGATGAGTTTGCCTTGAAAACATTCTGTGCCGAAGCAAAACCATATAGCGCGACACTATCTTATTGTTAATATAGTATTTAGAAAAGAATGTTTTCTTCATTCATGAAATATTCGGGTTAGCCGGACAGGAGTGCCATGTGCAGTGGTATTATGCGTTTAGGGTTATCGACGGATAGCCTAAAAGAAAGATGCGCTTCGTACAACCTTCTTCCTGATGTCACGATCCATCTCCATAATTCCATTCAACAGCGCGTTTATCAACGATTTCCCGGTTTTTATCTACAGGCATGGATTTGTATCTCTCAAGGAAGCTCGAAAAAAGTGAGCCCCCTTGCAACAACCGCTTACTTTTCGTTGGTTGAATAGAAGAAGGGTCGTCCACTGGATTTTCTATGTAATTGGATGACCACATCTGCAACGACCTACAGCAACGGCATACTGGAGGTGCAAATACAATGTTTTTTCTTGATCTTCTATTAGCGCTTGTGATCGCTTTTCTGATTGCCGGCCTGTTCTCCGTATTCTTTGGTTGGCGCTGGCCGGGGCAAACCGCGCTCTGGCCCTCCATCGGCCTGTTCTTTGTGATCCTGTTCATCGCTGTCTGGCTCGGCGGGATCTGGGTGCAACCCTTCGGCCCGACCTTCGCCGGTGTGGCCTGGTTGCCGTTCCTGATCATTGGAATCCTTATTGCGCTGCTGGTGAGCGTTTTCACATGGCCCGCACGCCGGTATTATCCTCGCACACCGATGGAAAAAGCGGAAGAAGAAGTGGCGGAAGCGGAAGCGACCCTGGCCCTCGGAGGCTTTTTCTGGGCGTTCCTGATTGCAGGACTCCTGATCCTGATCGCTTCCTACACGTTCTGATTGATCGCAAACGAATTGTATATAGCCAACGAACGATTCGAACAGAAACAGAAGGAGGAGTATCCCATGGCCGATAAACAGGCATACATCGACAATGTTGCCGCCAAAGTCCACGCGTTTGAAGCGCAATTGGACAAGATGTTGGCAAAAGCACGTGAAGCGGAAGGTGAACAGCGAAAGAACTACGAAGAAGCATCCGCAGAAATCCGCAGGAAAATTGACGATTTGAACAACAGGCTGGAACAGATGCGTGAATCGAGCGGCGATGCCTGGGAGAAATTCCGTGCCGGTGTCGAAGATGCGACCTCGGAGATCAAACAGGCGCTCGCCGGCGATCCCAAGGGCACGGCCTGATGGGCGCCCATGTGCTGCGCTAGCCCGAATATTTCATGAATGAAGAAAACATTCTTTTCCAAGTACCACATTAACAATAAGATAGTGTCGCGCTATATGGTTTTGCTTCGGCACAGAATGTTTTCAAGGCGAATTCATCTATTCATTCCCCTTTCGGGCGATCCCAACTGCGTCATCTGCTTTGTTGCGAAGGATTCGCGGTATGGCACAATACAGCTTCATTCTTCGCGCCTCACATCTGACGCAGTTTGAACTCGTGAAATATCCGGGCTTGTTCCACATAACGACCACATGATGCCGTCAGGTCCGAAGATCTGACGGCTTTTTCATGCGCTTAAGAGTTCGAACATCATGCGGCAGTCGCTGTTTGTCCCTCTCAATGCACCGAGCAGCTGATGCAGGGATCGTAGGCACGTACCAGCATGGAGCCCAGCAGTTCCAGCTCCTCGTCCGTCGTTCCCTTCTCCACTTCGCTCTGCGCCAGCGCCTGCAGGTCGTGGTGGATGTTCGCATTGTTCTGCGTGGTCGGGATAATGCAGTTCGCCTTGCGAATCCTGCCGTCTTCACCGTAGGTGTAGTGGTGGTACAGTATCCCGCGCGGCACCTCGACCGCGCCCACGCCCTCGCCGGCTCGCGGTTCGACCGGTGCCAGGGTCGGTTCGCCTTGCAACTCGAGCAGCTCATCGATCAGCAGGATACCGTCCTCCACCACATGCACACATTCCACGAGCTGGGCGATGTTGTTCATGAACGGGTTGCTGTTTACCGGGGCCAGGCCGAATTGCTCTGCGACCTGTTTCGCACCTTCGTGCAGGAGGTCGAAGTTGTTGTTGACACGTGCCAGCGCGCCGACTGCGAACGAGTCACGAGACAATCTGGCCCATTTCGAAGTGTTGTTCTTCACCACGTATTCGTTGGTCATCGCGAGGTAGTCGTTTTCCTTCCGACGGACTCCGTCGGAACTGAGCAGGTCGCCCCCGATCCAGGGGTAACTGCCGTTTCCGGACAGCGAAACAAATTCGGTTTCACGCTGGAAATCAGGAAGGGTCAAACTCTGGAAAAACTCGGCGGTCGCTTTGAGATCCTTCAGCGCGCGCCGAAGCCTGTCCTGCAGGTCGGGCAGCCCTTTCGGAAAACGGCTCACTCCACCGGGTTGCAGGGCAACCGGGTGAGTCGTACGTCCGGCAACCGTGTCGCACAGCTCATTCGCCAGGCCCTTCAAGCGAAGTCCAAGCTCCACCACCTGCTTGTGGGTTTCCAGCAGGGGAATGGCGCTGGGCACACGCAGGAAATCCGGCGCGGCGAGGAAAAAGAGATGCAGGATGTGGCTTTGCAGGGTTTCACCGTGCTTGGCGAGCAGCCGCAGCTTTTCCGCCGCCGGCGGGACGGTGACGCCGAACGCGTTTTCCGTGGCGCGCAGCGAGGCGAGGGCATGGCCGATGGAGCAGATCCCGCAGATGCGAGCGGTCAGGATCCCGGCGGAGCTGTAATGTTTGCCACGCAGCATCATCTCGAAATACCGGGGTGTTTCAACCACATCCCAGCGCGCTTCTTTCACTTTGCCGTCCCTGACCGTAATCAGGATATTGCCGTGCCCCTCCACCCGGGTGAGGTGGTGTACATCCACATCGAGGTTCAGTTTCATCGCCGGGCCTCCTCGAAGCCGCCGAAGAACGCGAGGCGTTCATCGATCTCCGCATCCGAACAACCGTGTTCACGTGCCAACCGGAAGAACTCTTCCAGGTTCGCCTCCTCCACCGGACCACGGCAGCCCCAGCACCCCAGGCCGCCTGAGGGGCAAACCGCATGGCAGCCGCCGCGTGTGATCGTACCCAGGCAGAGCTGTCCCTTGTCGAACAGGCAGGTGTTGAAACGTTGTTTGCATTCGAAGCAGACCGGGTAGACCGGGAAGCTCCAGGGAATGTCCCAGATCAGGTGCTGTACAATACGCTCCACCTCTTCCTTGGAAACCGGGCAGCCCGGGATTTCGAGGTCGACATTCACGATCTCTTTCACGGAACGAGTGGGCAGCGTTTCACGGTAGTGCTTCCCGTATACCCCCTGGTTCAGTTCGCCGATCTCGAACGCGTTCTTCATACGGTTCACCCCGCCGAAGCAGGCGCAGCTTCCCAGGGCGACAAGGATTTTCGCCCGCCGGCGGATCTCCATCAGGCGGGTGTATT
>WJJA01000028.1 GCA_014729955.1 bacterium | reverse complement strand
TTCGCGCCTCACATCTGACGCAGTTTGAACTCGTGAAATATCCGGGCTAAACACCCCGGCCAAGGCTCCGCCACCCTGCTTGTACGGCAGCATACACCGGATAGCCTGCGTCCTATCAGCCGGATACCTTTCACCTACACCTGCAACCACGATCCGGGACAGGACCTCTCTCTACACATCCCTCAACAAATGCGCAATCACCTCATCGGCGATCATCAATCCTTCCCGGCTGAAGCGAATCCTGCCGCCTTCGGCCAGGAGAAGCCGACGCTCCAGCAGCATGTCCAGCGATTCCGGCGGCCAGTCACGTCCCGCGTCGGTTGCAGCGGCCACCGCACGAACTTCCTCCACCCCCTCGATCATTCGCAGGCCCAGCATGATAATCTCTTCGTACCGCATCAGCGGGCTTAGTACTTCTTCGGCTGCCTTTCCGCTGCCTTCCTTCTGAACCATGTTCAGCCACTGCTGTGAGTCCCGATGATTCCACCAGCGCGTGCGGTCGCCGTCGAAGGAATGGCCGGCCGGTCCGATGGCGAGATAGGGGCTGCCGTCCCAGTAGCTGAGGTTGTGCCGGCTTCGTTCGCGTGCACTGCCCGCCCAGTTCGATACTTCATAATGCAGATAGCCCGCCTCTTCCAGGGCTTCGATGGTATATTTGAATAGCTGCAGCTCAATCTCTTCATCCACCTTGACTTGCAGACCGCGCTCATGGTCATGGTAGAGCGGGGTGCCCTTCTCCAGGATCAGCGAGTAGGCGCTGACGTGTTCGGGTTGCCAGCGGATCACTTCGTCCAGAGTGTCGCGCCAGCCATCAAATACCTTGTCGGTACAGGTTCCGAAGATCAGGTCCACATTGATGCGTGGAAAACCCGCATCGACCAGAGTCTGATAGGCGCGACGTGCGAGGTCGGCGGTGTGGATGCGGCCGAGGGTATGCAATACGCTTTCCTGCAGGGATTGCACTCCCAGGCTGACACGTTCCAGTCCAAGTTCCAGCCAGGCATCCAGGCGTGAGGGCGAGAGTGTGCCCGGATTGGCTTCAATCGTACACTCGGCGCCTTCCTGAAGCGAAAAGACCTCCTGCAGGCCGTACACCAGCCGCAACACCTGGTCCGGCAGCAGCAGCGAAGGTGTGCCGCCGCCCAGGTAAAGGCTGTGAAGTGTGCGATCCCGCCACGGTTCCTCGCAGGCCCGTGTCCGAGCTTCACGCAGGATGCCGTCCACAACCTCATCCGCCTGCGAGGTGTCACGCAATTCCTCGGAGGCAAATTCGCAGTACCGGCATTTCCGCACGCAAAACGGGGCATGTACATAGAGCGCGAAACTATCCGTCACGCATAGATATCCAGTTTGGTGTTGCCTACGATCTGCGTACCCATCCGCAGCACCTGCATCCGTGCTTTCATATCCAGTGCCATCCGCGCCGGGTAGATCTGTTTGTCCATTTCGAACCCGTCGATGAGACGACGTCTTCGAAACTGGTCCAGCAGCATACGCGAGATCTTGAGCGCTTTGAAGCTTTCAACTTCAGGCATTTTTTCACCTCATGCAAGGTCGGTTACGCCCAACGGTCGACTTGGCGCTCTTCCAGGTCGCGGGCATACTCACGAACCTCCTGCGACTCGCGCTTCTGCTCGGAAAGCTCGTCGCCGCGTTCGATCGCCTCGGACGCCCGTTCGTCAGCATACTGCCGGAACTGTGACGGGCCGATGGCATCCCCGCCTCGTCGCTCATAGCGGTACCGTTCCCGCTCGACCTGCTCCGTGTTCTTCTGCTGCGACTCCACTTCTTCACGTTCCCGTTGCCGCTCAGCATCCCGAACCCGAGTCATGAAATCCCACTGCGGCTGAATCGCAAATCCGGCCGTTTCTTTGACAGCATCAGCCATGATGTACCTCCTTCCGATCACATATATCCAAACGTTTCAATGCTGCTTTTCGTAGGGCGCCTACATCCTCGCCCGTGAGTGAGACAGGCGTCCCTGGTTGTCGGATATTTCACAGGTAGACATCCATCGCCCGCCCGGTCGAAAAGCCTCCCCCGCCGTAGGGATTGCCGGGCACCGAGTTCGCCATTGCCACCTGGATCCCGAACAGCGCGGCTTTCGAGTTGGTGTGCATACGCAAGACGTTGGTCAGATCGTTTACGGCTGTCTGCGTCATGCTCATATTGTCCGACACCTTGGGGACAGGGGGTTCCCATGCGTCAATCGTGCCCAGTACCGGTTGTGCCATCGTGGTGGTCATGCTTCTGCTCCTTCCTCTACCGTGTTGTTTATGCCCATCGAAAAAAGTCTCCATAGTTACGGTCGCCCAGGCCCAGGCCGTAGGCGCGGTAGGCGCGGCGCGGATAGCCGTCCTCAGCCGGATAGCTCGTTTCGATCGCATCGGCATCCGACGACAATGCATCGGCCACGCTGTCATTGCGTCCTGCAAGCATCGCCGACAGCGAATCGTTATCGAACAGGGTGGTGTTCAGCCCGGTTTTGTCTTTTGCAACGCCTGCCCAGTAGCCGGAGGCGAGAGTGCGCGGATCAGCATCTTCACGCAGAAGGCCGGAGGTGCCGTTGAGGTAGTCGGCGAAGAGATGGTCGCCGGCTGCAAGCGTGTCGGTTACAACGACTTCCGCGAGGCCGAGGTTGTCGTCGAAATACTGTTCGGTAAACGGTGAGGCGGTGACCGCTTCGTCTGCCTTCGCGGCAAGCTCGTCCAGCGCACGCCCTTCCAGTTCGCCGGCTTGAGCGCGGAGGCTGTCGGCGTAATCGTCGCTCTGCTCCGCCAGGGTGATCTCGCTCGGATTCATCAACAGGTACAGGGCGAACTGCGGGTTCTCTTCGAAGACGTCGTCGGTGAGGATGTCCGAGGCATTGTCGAGACGGCTTTGCACCTCCTCACGCGCCCGTGTCCGGGCATTCTCAAGCAGTGCTTCGTCGGGCTCGAGCGTCAGATGAGCCTGCAGATCTTCATCCTCACGCAGCAGGTCGCCCAGGCCGCCGCGGTTTTCAAGCGCAAGGCGTGCGAGGTCCGGATGACGAAGCCACTCGTCTTCGCTTAGCTTGTTGGTAATCTGCGAGACCGCGAATTCGGCGAGTTTCGATTCCTGCAGCTCGCCCTTGCCGGGGTCGCCGCTGAGGTAGCTTTCACGCAGCTGTCTTTGATCTGCGATCAGGTCACGCACATCGGATTGGGGCGAGGCATACACGCGGTCGTATGGATTGAGACGGCTGACGGCATCCACCGCTTCTCCGTATTCATCCTTTACGACGAGATTGTCCCATCCGCTCAATGCAGGGATGAAGTTGTCCGCCGCCCAGCGGTCGAGGTAATCGTCATTGTCGAAGGGGAATTCATCGGTTATGCCGCGAAAACGGCCGATGGAATGTGACGCGCGATCCTCGGCATCCGCTTCGGTGAAGCGCGAGGTAAAATCGGCGCTGCCGCCGATACGACGGGTCAGCGAAGGGTGCCGTCCGGCAAACCGCACTCCGGCCGCACTCGCGGTGAGGACTGTCGCATCGCTCATCGGGCGACCCTCCCGTTTGGGGGAGAGTCGGCCGTGCATGTACCGAACCCGGGCCTTACAGCCGAGCAGCGCCTGCGGCTCTCTGTAACGCTAAAGTTCCACGCCTGCCGTCCGATAATAGATGAGAGGGCAATCGCGTCATGGATTTCGCCGAAGTGGAAAACCCACAGGCCTCTGCAAATGCGGAGGGGCGGGATCCCACCCGACCTTTGGGTGCGACCTTCCACGTGATCGTCTCCGTCAATGCTGTCACGTTATCCGCGTTTGGCCTCAACTTCTATCGCCTGTGCCGGCTGCCACCGGTACAGGCGTTTTTTGTGTCAAGGACCGGGCTGCGGACGATTCCGGGATGGATGGCTGCGTATTGCCCTGTCCGGGGAAAGACAACGGCAATCAAACGGAATGCGGCCCTTCCATCCGTCTCAACCGCATGGTTCTGTCCGGTCCCTGCGCGAACCGGACAAGCGGATCAACGTGCTGAAAAGGGTGGTGAAACCCTTGCGTAAAACCAGGTTGAGTAAGCTCTGCTGGTTCCTGAAACCTCTACCGTCCCAACGTCTCCATCGCCATGCGCATACCGGCGGAGTACCAGTTGCCGGTGATCGCCCGGCGGGTTTCATCGGGCACACCCTTCTCCTCGTCAACCACAAGGTCGGCGGCGGCGGCACGGCCCTCTTCGCTGATCTCGACCTTGTCCTGAAGGTCGGGGATCATGCGTGCGGCCATGTTGGTCGCTCGTTCCGCACGTTCGGCGCGTTCCGCGGATTTGGAACGTTCCGGCGGTTTGGGAGCAGGGGTGTTGTAGAGGCCGGATACTCGGTCTACCATGATCTCTCCGTCAAATGTGCGAGTGTTGATCGGCCGGTGCTGCCACACCATGCCGCAAGGCAGAAGTTCAAAAGGCATGCCACGAGTTCAAGATCTTTCTAATGCCATAAAAAACATGCTTTTGATTGGAGACTATTGTGATTCAAAGCATCCAAACACGGATGAAAATCGTTACGCTCGGGTCGCATTCCCGTTTGCCTTGATCCTTAGTTCAGAAAACGCAAGATCTTGGGCTGCTACGAAAACGTTACAGTCGGCGGCACAACCTTGAGAAGGATATTCTCGGTATTTTTCACCCTCCTCTGCCGGCGCAATCTGCCGAACCCCGGCAAAAATG
>WJJA01000195.1 GCA_014729955.1 bacterium | reverse complement strand
GCTTGGGACACAGGCTGATCAAGGGGAGGAGCGACGGTTGATCACAAAAAACACCATCGTTGCGCACAAGTGGCAGAAACGGTTCATCGATCTCGCACGTTTCTGGTCGAATTACATGACCTGCGATCGGGCGAAGGTCGGTGCGGTGATTGTACGCGGGAAACGTGTGATTGCGTCGGGCTACGGCGGCGCCCCGCCCGGCACGCCTACCTGTGACGAAGTAGGACACGCCATGTGGCACGGGCACTGTGTTCGTACCGTACACGCCGAGATGAACGCCATTGCACAGGCGGCACGATTCGGACCGTCTGTGGATGGTTGCGATATGTACTGCACGGTAATGCCCTGCTGGAACTGTGCCAAAATGATTGCGGCGGTGGGCATCAACCGGGTGTATTATCTGAACGATTACCACCCGGAGGAGTGGGAGTTTTATGAACCTCTTTATGAACAGCTCCCGACCGAGTTCATTCAGATTGTCGATGAAGCGGAAGAATAACACCAACTGCCGGCGTCCATGAGTGCATCATCTTTCTTCGACACGCTTGAGGGCGAGTTTGCCATCGTAGCGGGTCACAGCCGAGGGCTGCTGCAGCGCTTGAGCGCACACTACCGCCGTGTGATTGCAGCAGATTCCGCCGCACGCCCTGCACCGCTATCACAACCCGTGAGTATCGGCGAATCGGCAGTACAATACCTCACCGGCCGTGAAGCGTCGCCGGACCGTCTGCCCACAAGCGTCGACCTCGTCGTACTGCCCTTTCTGCTGAGCGGCCTTGACCAAGCTGCCGACTACCTCACCGACTGGGCCGCCCTCCTGCGTGACCGCGGCCGCATCGCGGTCATCGAATGGGCCTGGAATCCGTCACCGCGACCGGTGGACACATCGTCACTGCACCATCGATTCCTGGAGAGCCTGGAAGCCGCAGGACGTGTGCATCTACCCTCCTCTCGAGAGCTGATTCAACTATTGCGCGCCGCCGGGCTTACTCACGCCCGGGTGGTGGAAGAGGACGGTACGGGTGTGTTTAATGATGACGATCGAACCTTCATGGCCACCGAAGCCCTCCATGAACTCGAACAACTTGGTCGGGGGGACTCCGGCCTGGCGAATACGATCCGCAGCGAAGGACTTGTGCCGGGACGTATCCGGATCGCGCACGCGTTCGCCAAAAAGCCGGGCTTGAGCTCCCGTCGGGCCGGCATGGAAGACGATGCCCAACCTCACGATCTCCCGGCCGACGGACAACTCCAACGCCCCGAGGGAAAACAGAGGCGAGAAACGGCAGGTGAGCTGGTGCAACTGCTGGTGCCGCTGTTGCAGGGGGAGGTCGCACGACCGAAGGAAACCGCCGAGCATCTGCTCGCGACCTTCGGGGTCAAAGGGATGGCGTCGCTTACCGACGAAACACACCTGGTTCAATTGGCAGGTCTTCCTCAACAAGCGGCCGGGCGCATCCTGGACGCTCTTGCGTTGGGGAGAAGGCTGTACGCACAAATGCACGGAGAACGTCCCGAGATTCACGGCCCGCGGGATGCGTACGACTATCTTGCGGACGAAATGCGGTCCTTGAAACGTGAGCAGTTCCGGGGCCTCTACCTGAACGTGCGGGGAAACCTGGAGCGTGACGAGGTAATCAGCCTTGGAACCCTGACCGCCGCTCTTGTGCATCCCCGTGAGGTGTTTGGACCGGCGATCGAGCACGGCTGCCACAGCGTTCTGCTCGCTCACAACCATCCCTCCGGCGATCCCAACCCTTCCATGGAAGATGTTCACCTGACTCGTGAACTCGCCGAAGCCGGACGCCTGCTGGGAATCGAACTGCTGGACCATATCGTCATCGGCGCGAACAGTTTCGTTTCCCTGAAGGAGAAGGGCTATTTCTAAGCAATCCAACGTGTACCGACCGTGCACCGTCGATGCAGCCCGGGAGCCGACACAATGCTTCGTCCGGGCATGCGTGCAGACGGTTGAACGAGGCTGACGGTTTTGCTGCAACACCGACTCCTGCAGTATTTCTTCACCTCTCCCGGCCCGGTAAATCACTGCCTCCCTTTTTCCAGCACTGCACCATCCCGCAACTTGTGAGTCCTATCGGCATCCAATAATCTTAGGGTAGGCTAATTTTGCTTCACGATTGCTGAGGGTGTCCATGACGAATTGCACGGTTTCGACGAGTCGGTCCGGTGAGTCAACAGAGCAGAGGCCGCTATCCTTCCTTTTCGGTAATCTGTTTCTGTTGATTGCCCTGTTTTCAGTTTCCCCGTACAGCACAGCCCGGGGCCATTCATTTGAAAACGTCGCGCCGGAACTCAGGGGTGCTACGGAAGCGCAATACGTGCTCGACATGACGACAGCGGACCGCCGCCTGTTCACTGTGGAAGCGACCTTTCCAAACCGTCCCGGCCGGGCAACAACCCTGCGCCTGCCGGTCTGGTCGCCCGGCAGCTACCTGATCCGTGAGTATGCGAAAAATGTGGTCGACCTTGAAGCATATGATGCGAAAGGGCGACCGCTGGAAGTGGTGCAAACCGCCAAAGACCGCTGGGATGTACGGCATGATCGCAGGACGGACCTGACTGTCAGGTACCAGGTTTACGGTTCCGCACAAAGTGTCCGTACACCGTTTATCGACAGCAACCGTGCCGGCTGGACCCCCACCGCCCTGTTCGTTACACCGTTGCACGAAGAGTTGCGGGACTGGAGCATCCGCACGGTGCTGCCGGAGGGTTGGGAGGCGGAGATGTGCACCGAACATGCGCCCGAGGAAAACGGCACCCTCTTCCGCGGTTCAGGTCTGGACGAGTTTTATGACGCCGCTGGGATTGCCGGTCCGCTCGACCGTTACAGTTTTGAGGTGCACGGCGTCCCGCACGAGCTGGTCTTCGACGGTCCCGGCAATTACGATATCGAAGAGCTTCTTCCAAAGGTCAGGCAGGTGTGTGAAACGACAGAAGCCGCCTTCCGCGGGGATCGGTCACTGAACGAAGACGGCAGCTCCCCGGTGTTGCCTCTGGAACGATATGTCATTCTCGTCAGCATGTCCTACAAGCACGGCGGACTGGAGCATTTGCACGGCACCCACCTGATCTGGCCGCGACATGAGTTTGCCACGGAAAAGGACGTGCAGGACTTCCTCAGCCTGGTCGCCCATGAGTACTTCCACCTCTGGAACATCAAGCGCATTCGACCGGAACCGCTCGGTCCGTTTGACTACCAGAGCGAAAACTATACTCGCAACCTCTGGGTCGTGGAAGGCATCACCAGCTACTATGATCTCCTGCTTCCCGCACGAGCCGGGACGTGGACGATGGAACACCTTCTCGGCTGGTTCGACAAGCTGCATGACCGCGTTGCCTACCGACACGGTCCCAAGGTGATGTCGCTGGACAATTCCAGCCTGACCGCCTGGATCAAGTACTACCGTCGCGATGAAAACTCCATGAACACCGAGATCAGTTATTACACCAAGGGCGCGCTGGTCAGTCTGCTGCTGGATATGGAAATCCGTATGCGCACCGACGGACGAAAATCTCTGGACGACGTCATGCGCACGCTCTGGAGCGGGTATGAATCCAAACGCGGCGCCTATGGCGAAGAGGACGGCTTTGCGGATGCTGTGCGCGAAGCGACCGGGCTGGACCTGGACGAGTGGCTGCATCATCATGTCCGTACAACGGCACCCCTGGACTTCAACCCCTGGCTCGAACGAGTCGGACTGGAATTCAAACCGCCGGAGAAACCCAAACCCTGGCTGGGTGTGGAATGGAAGAGCACGGATGACGGCCGGATATGGCTGGAGACGGTACACTGGAACATGCCCGCGGATGAGGCGGGCCTGTCGAACCTCGATGAGTTGCTGGCGGTGAATGGTTACCGGGTGACGCCGAAGAACTACAGGGATATGCTGGAGCGTCTGCAACCCGGCGGCACGGCTGTACTCGACATCGCCCGTGACGGGAAAATGATGGGCTCGTTCGAGGTCGTGGTTGCCGAAGATCCCGCCGCGCCGAAGCTGCAGCCGATCAAGGAGCCGACCCCGGCGCAGGCGGCAGCGTTCCAGGCGTGGTGCGGACTGGAGCACCCGAACGGGTAAGCCGGGAGGCCGGGATTCAACGCCGGGCGTAAATACGGCAGGCGGATTGTTTCCATCCGTCGTGTGCCGTTGTCCGCGGTCGCCCGCCGTTCTATTTTGTGGGTGGCAACAGTGGACCGGTAGACCTGTTTCGGCCGTCAGGTCACACGCACGGTACCATCGCACGCGAGACCTGACGAAACGTTGTGTCGTGTCTTGGCTCGCGTCAGCGGGCCGTGACCCGGCACGGAAAATGGGTTTTAGCGGCATTTGTAGAACCATTCCCACCCGATTGCAAAAAGGGGGTGTCCCGACATGAAAGTTCTGCCCGTCCTGACCGCATGCCTGCTTTGTCTTCTGATCATCGTTCCCGCGACAGCTTCCACGCCGGTTGTCGGTGTGCTTGAACTTGATGTAGGTGAGGGCATCGCGGCTGAGCAGGCCAAACCGTTGACCCATCTGCTTCAGGAAGAACTGCACGCTACCGGACATTTCACCCTTGTTGAACGAGACAAGCTCGAGGACATCCTCGAAGAAATCGGTTTACAGATGGCGGGGTGCACGACGACGGAGTGCGCGGTCGAAACAGGTCGCATGCTGGGAGCGCAGCAGATGGTCGCGGGATCGGTCAGCCGGTTCGGCGATCTCTATGTTGTCAGTGTTCGTTTGATTGACGTGGAATCGGCGGTGGTTTTGCGGGCTGAGAGCGTGAAATGCCGCAGCAGTGTGGATGATTTCGCGATCAAAGGTATGCATGACGCTGCGCTGGCCCTTGCGGCGATAAGCCCGGCCGCCCGAAGCTCCGAGCCGATGACAGAACAGGCGGTGACACAGCATCAGCGCGTCCTCAATCTGCTCACACGTGCCGATAAGAAACGGCTCAGCGGACATGTGGCCGACCCTCCGGGAGAAAACGCCCTCTCTCTGTACCAGCAGGTTTTGGTGCTCGACCCCGACAACCCTGAGGCAAAGCGCAGATTAAGCGAAATCGCGCGAACCCATGAGCAGCAGGGCTTCGAAGCGGAACAGGGGGCGCGATGGAAAGAGGCGGCTCGATTCTATGAAATCGCCGTTCGCACCGGATTCGCCCAAACCGCACTCGAATCCAGACTTACTCGTGCCTACAGCCGACTCGCCGAAAACTGAGTCCAGCGCAATGTCGGCGGAGTCGAGAGTACTCTGACTCTCTCGGTTTTTTTGTTAAAATGGAGCGAGACACTACTCTTTATTTACTAAGTTGCGTATATTGTGTTGGGACTTTTCGGAGATGCGCACTGGCGGGGCGGGTGCGAAGAACGGCATCCTCAGAGCCACTTCGGAACAACACGCGCGGGGAAGGGGCTCTCCGGCGTCACACGATTGTACCATACAGGAACCATAGATCATGCTGCGAACTTCATCGAGCTCGAAGGACTCGGTCGCCAAGCTGGTAACCATGGGCGACGGTGTTGTGGTAACCTTCAAAGGCTTCATTCCGCTGACCGACATTCATGCCTGGTCGGAAAAGCTGGTCACCCTGGGTAAAATCAACTGGGCGATCATCAATGTCACCGACCTGCGCGGTGTTGAATCCACGGGCTGGAAAAACGTGGAAATGGGTATCAAGAAGCTGAAAAAGCGGGGAATGCAGCGTTTCGTAATCGTTTACAACGATTCCGACACCTTCAAACTCTTTACCAAGTTCTGCAAGAATGCCGGTGTATTCAGCATGATGGAATATATCGATACACGGAAGAGGGATTACAACCAGACCAAGGTGGTGACCTTCCTGAAGGAAAACTGGGATAAGAAGAAATAGTCGACCAGTCAGCCCTGATCCATCTTCGACTTTCCTGAATCCTCAACGCCTGCGGGCGTTTTTTCATTTTTTGAGGGCAATACTCTAGGAAACGACCGGCTTTCATTGTTACGTTTTCGTTAGCCTGGATAGTTCACGAGTTCAAACTGCGTCAGATGTGCAGCGCAAAGGATGAAGCTGTATTGCAATACCGCGAATCCTTCGCAACAAAGCAGGTGACGAGTTGGGACCGCCCGAAGGGTGAATGAATAGATGAGTTTGGCTTAACTGTAAAGCGCGACATTAAATTGTTGTTAATATGGTTTTTAGAAAAAATGTTCTCTTCATTCATGAAATATTCGGGTTAGCAACCAATGGGAAGGAAACCGGGGTATGAAAGGGAAAGTTTTACTGGTAATTGATGACGATCCGGTCTACCTCCAGGCATTGGAATACTACTGTCGGAACATGGGGGCGGATGTGGTGACCGCGGAGGATGGTGCGCAGGGAGTCGAGCTGTTCGATCAGCACGAAGTCTTCCTGGTTCTGTCCGACCTTTCCATGCCGAAAGTGGACGGCATCGAACTGGCCCGCCGTATTCGTTCGCGAGATGCAGGAGTGCCGATCATAGCGATTACCGGACATTATCACCTGGATGAGATAAAACTACGGGAGGCGGGGATTCAGGCGTTGCTCACGAAACCGTTCCATCTGCACGAACTGCAGAACACCATGGAGCAGGTTTTGTTGCGGAACCGATAAGGAATGCAGGCCCTGCAAACTTCCCGGATCAGCAGACACTTGAAGAAACCATGTACCGACACACATCACTCCTCGTCCAGCACACGGCGAATCTCCTGCAGCAGTCGTTTCAACGGCACGGGTTTATGCAGAAAAATGGAGGCTCCCGAGGCTAGTAGTCGTTGGGCCGCCTCATCCTGGTCATAGCCCGATGATATGATAACCTTCATGTCCGGCCGTTCCTTGCGCATCAGGGGGAACGCCGTTGCGCCGTCCATCACAGGCATCCTCATGTCCAGCAGGCATAGATCAATCCGTCCGTCATGAGTTTTACAGAGATCCACTCCGGCTTTACCGTTTTCAGCTACAAGCACCGTGTAGCCGACTTCTTTCAGAACGGCACGCAGGGGATGAATCACGATCTGATCGTCTTCGACAATCAGGATGGTTTCATTTCCGGAAGGATAATCGTCCGAAGGGATGGAGCGTTGGGCAGAAGTATTGTGATCGTCGAAGAGGTAGTTCATCCTTCACCCGAATCAAAGCATGAAAAAAGCGCCTGATCGGCGTTTAACCTGTCGACAGAGCTGTAGAGGAGGGACGAGGTTATAGCCGCACGCTGCAGGGTTTCCAGATTGTACCCCGCATAAAACAAATGATACGCAAATTATCAAGGCATTTCAAATGACGTCTTGCGTCCGTTGTCCGTGACTAGGCAGCCCGAAAGAAGACGGAATAAATACGG
>WJJA01000194.1 GCA_014729955.1 bacterium | reverse complement strand
CCTGCCACTCGTACGAGGTGTCATCGGACCCGCCGGTCCAGATCGTGCTGTTCGATACGATCCCCTCGACCGTCGCCTCGCCCGGCATCGTACCGCCGGCTTCCCAGATATAAAGGTCGTAGACCACATCGTCGTCCGGATCCGGGTCCGCCGCGAAGTCCCAGATGAAAGACACGTTGGTCATGGACAGCTCCGCACCATCCGCCGGGCTTTGCAGGGAGAAGTCACCCGGGGGTTCTTCGAGGTAAACGTCGAAGGACCAGTAGTTCTCCGCGCCGCCGTTCGCCCAGGTGCTGTCCTGGTTGGTGCCGTCGACGGCATAGATACGCCAGTAGGTGGTGACGTCGTCAGGCAGCAGTTCATCCATGCCCCGTTCGGCCCACCATGATTGAACGCTGTTCAACAACACCTCGGGTTCAAAGGTGTAGCTCTCCATCGTGAGGCCGGTGATGGTGTTTGATGTGGTGAAGTCGTCGACAAACGACCATTCAAGCGTATAGGACAATTCAGCGTTGGGATCGTCGTCTCCGGCGGTTTCCCATGTGAGCGTAGGACCGAGGGTCTCGACAGTCGACATATCGGCAGGTGTAAGCAAGTTGAAATCTTCAGGCGGTGTCGGGTCGTATGCCGTGAAGGAGCGTGAGGCGAGCGAATAGCGGCCCTGGCCTTCCAGCTCCTGGTCGTTTGCAAATACCCGCCAGTAGACCGTACTCAAATCCATGAAGACCGTGCTGCCGTCGAACAGGTTCAGGTTCTCGGCGAAGTCGCCTTCATTGTACGGACCGAACGTGTAAACGTTGGGACCGGAGAACTGGCTGTTGTCGGCCAGCTCCAGGGTATAGGTAACAACCTGACCTGGATCGGGATCGCCGTTGTTCGCCCATGTGAAGCTGACGTCGTTGCCGTTCACATCGGCGCCGTTGGCGGGTGTCAACAGGTTAAATGGATTGGGGATCTCCTCGATGAAGGTCGAGAAAGACCAGAAGTTAGTTTCAGCGCCGTTCGACCAGGTGCCGTCTGAGTTCTGGTCCACCGCCAGGACACGCCAGTAAACAGTGATGTCGTCCGGTAACTCGTCCAACCCGCCGAACTCACGGGCGGCCCACTCCTGCCACTGCTGCGACAGGGTACCGGACGGGAACGTGTAAGTCTCTTCGGTCAGATCGTTGATCTGCGCCGAGTTTTCAAATGTGCCGTCAAAGGCATATTCAAGGTTGTACGTGACAGTATTGTCCGGATCGGGGTCCGTGGACTCTTCCCACGTCAGGGTCGGGGTGTCGATATCCACCACTGATGCGTTTGTGGGTGTCAGCAAACTGAAGTCGGACGGTGGATCGGGAACATAGGTCGAGAAGGTGCGGGGCCCGTTGCCGGCGACAATTCTCCGTCCGCTGTCGTCTTCTGCCACTACGTTCCAGTGATAGGTCTGGTCATCATCGGCGCCGTGTTCATACACTTCAGCGCCGGCCACCGTACCTGTAGGCGGGTCGACCTGGTAGTCCGGCTCGGTCTCGCCGTCAAGCCATAGGTAGACATCGTAGGCGACGGCATCTTCCGGGTCCGGGTCCACGGATTCCTGCCACCGAAGCTCGATCAGCAGGGAATCGATGGTGACATTGTTTGCGGGCATGGTAAGATTGAAGCCGCCCGGGTCTTCCTGCACGTAGATGTCGAAGCTCCATGTGGTTCCATCCACCGGGTTCTGGTTCGACATGGTGCCGGTCGTGTTCGAATCGACGGCACGAATGTACCAGTATACCGTGACATCATCGGGAAGCAGATCGTCCAGGCCCGGAGTGCCGCCGTTATTGCTGTACGCATCACGGATGGCGGCGAGGAGCTCTTCTTCCTCGAATGTGTAGCTCGTTGCGGTCAGATCGCTGATCGTTTCCGGCGATGCAAACGTCTCGTCATCAATGGAATAGATCAGTTCATAGGTCAGTTCCGGATCGACCGGGTCCGGGTCGGTTGTGCTTTCCCATGTGAGGGTCGGTCCGTAGGTGTCCAGGACCTGCCCGTCGGTCGGAGTCAGAAGGTTGAAAGCGGCCGGCGGATCGGGGATCGCGACGTCAAATGTCCAGGTGTCGGTGGAATATGTGCCTTCAGATGGCAGGGACGCATCATGCGCGTAGACACGCCAGTAGTACATCTGATCTTCCACGATCCAGGCTTCATTTTCGGTATCAAGATCGAGGAACTCACCTTCGTTATAAGGGCCGAAGGTTTCAGGCGAGGTAAACGCCTGATCATCGGCAATCTCGACGGTATAACTGACGGTAGGATCGTCCGGGTCGCCGTTGTTCTGCCATGTAAACTGCTGAGTGCCTCCGGGAATCGACGTGCCGTTCGCCGGGGCGGACAATGTGAAGGCGTAGGGGAGGGAGTTCAGCACGACGGTGAAATTCCAGTGATTCGCCATGTCACCGTTCGCCCAGGTGCCGCTGGTGTTCGTGTCCACGGCTTTCACACGCCAGTAGACGTCGTCTCCATCGGACAGCTCACCGCCTGGAATTGAGTACTGCGTGGAAGTTAGTCCGGTAATCTGTGTGACATCGCTGAAGTCGGACTGTTTCGCCCAATCCAGCGTGTAGGTCACATTG
>WJJA01000193.1 GCA_014729955.1 bacterium | reverse complement strand
GTATTACAATACCGCGAATCCTTCGGAACAAAGCAGATGACACAGTTGGGACCGCCCGAAGGGGGAATGAAAAAATGAGTTTGGCCTGGACACAATCTGTGCCGGAGAAAAACTGCATGTCGAGATATTATCTTATTGTTAATATAGTTTTTAGAAAAGAGTGTTCTCTCCATTCATGAAATATTCGGGTTAGGTGTACCGGGGGGAGCAGGAACATCTGCCTGAACGAAAGATTGCGCAGGTTTTGCAGGATGGGTCCGTTTCAACGTTGTGTCAGGCATTGATTCGTCGTCAGGCGAACTGTCACCTGACACCTGTCCGTAGGCGAATCTATATACCGCGTCCATGAAACCCGAATAGCCGAGCGATTCGGGCCAACCTGTCTATCTCAGTCGTTCTCGCTCCACTGAGCCGCCGTTATTTTCCGGTTGCGAGTTCGATGCCGCGGCGCGCGTAGAGCGCGATCATACGTCGTGTGTGCGCCCAGCCCTGGTGGCGGGTCTTGCGGTAGAGGCGTGTGAGCAGGTTGGCGAAACTGCATCCGATCAGCAGCAGGCCGGTGTAACGTGGAAGCACGCCCGCACGGTGCAGCACATACCCGTACCGTTTCATCTCGCCGCGCAGAAAGCGCTGCGCGAGCAGCACCTCGGCGTCGCTGAGAGTTTTGCGCCAACGGTGCAGCGAGCTGGTGACGACTCCCGCGCCTTCGTCCTGCCACAGCTTGCCGCGGTCGGCCACATTGGAACGCGGCACCTCGAGCATCGGCGGCTCGAACGGCAGCCCCAGGGACTCGCACAGCCGTTCCACCGTCTCTTGCGGGCGTTCGACGAGGTCTTCGTAGCGTACCGACAGCACACGGCCGGGAAAGGCTTCGTGTGCGCTGTCGACCGCGGCGACCGTACGCTTCCAAGCGAGCGACACCCAGAGCGGATCGTACTCGGTCATCCCGAGGTGCCGGCGGTCGTGGTCGGACAGTCCGCCTGAGCGGAGACCTTTCACATGCACCCCGCGTCGCAGTTTCTTCGAGGCCATGATGTCACGGGGGTCTCGCACGATTTCGATGCATTTCGCCGCGGGCAGCGCCGAGAGGATGCTAACCGCGTGGTAGGCGTGCGCGGGCGATTTCTCCAGCCAGTAAGCCTTGCCGTCACGATGCGCGAGCCGATCCCCGACCGCGCCGAAAACCTGCGCATGAGACGGCACCCTCGGCAGATCGGCCCGCAGGCGGTGGATTTCTACGTCGGACAGGATCGCCGGGTCTTCGGTGGCCGTGTGGTGCACATACAGGTCCCAGAAGCCGTGGGTGAGCAGGTTCGCGCAGAATCGTGCGAAACCGGCGAAACGGTCGGCGGTGTCCAGCGACGGGTAACGTTCCTCATACAGATAGGGGAATTCGAAGAAGTAGGTTTCACTCACCGTCGGGTGCATGAGCGTGTGACGCCCCAGCATTTTCTGCAGCAGGGTAGTGCCGGAATTGGGGTAGCCGATCACGAAGACCGGGGTCACGGGTTGCGTGGACACGGGACCGTCCTTTCGTTGCATCGGAGATGGAGGGCAATATATGGAACTCGTCCCGGCACGGAAATCGTCTGGCGTGTGCGCATCTCCCGTGACGTTGCTTCTCTTGTCGGTGTCGGCAGCGGAAAACCGTCAGACCGTTAAGAAAAATCAGGGGTTTATCGAACGTTCACATGGTACACGTACGACAGACCGTACAATTCCGCCTCTACGACACCCAGGCGCTCGGCCTCGAACGGATCAAAATAGACCCAGCTCACGCCGGGGAGGACGGTGAGTGTGAATGTGAAGGGAGGACCGTCGGACCCCGGGGGAATCAGGCACAGTTCCTGCTTTATGTAGACCAGTGTCGGGTAATGATCCCGTTCGATGGAGCAGGTGTACCAGTGATACTCCGGCGTGTCGAACTCCAGCAGCAAGGCCGTATCGGCTTCCGCAAGAGTAACCTCGACCGTATCGTCCAGAACCAGGGATGTCCCGGCGCAGACCGGCAGGGGATCCGTGTGGGGGTGATTGACCCGGGATTGCAGGGTGTCGAGGGACTCGCCGGTGCGCATGATGAAGGAAAAACGAAACGGATCGCGTGCTTCAACGGACTCGAGTGCCTGAAAGCGAGCCTGCTCGTCGCGGGTCAGGAGTCCGGGAGCGAACGTCATCGACTGGATTTCGCCCGATACCAGGTCCACATCTTTGCTGTACCGGATCGCGACATCATAGTACGGGTTCGGAGGGTTGCGGAGACAGGCCTGGATATAATACGTGGCGGGATAATCGTCCCAATCCTCGAAACCGGTCAGTGTATCGGCTTCATACGGATCGTTATTCCCGTTGCCCGGACCGGTCGTTCCTCCGCTCCCTTCTTCCTCACAGCCGAGTGACAGCAGGAGTAGCGACAGGGACAGGATGCAGCAGTACAGTGCTTTCACGGCAGGTTCCCCCGTTTTCGATTCCTCTAGATACGTGCAAGTCGTGTAACCAGTTCCACATGAGGGGTTTGCGGAAACATATCGAACGCCCGCATCTCCTCAAGTTGATAGCCTTCCAGCAGATCCAGGTCTCGCAGGTACGTTTTCGGATTGCAGGAAACGTACACAAGGTTGGGCGCTCCGAGACGATTGATCTTCCGGATTAATTTGGGGGCGAGCCCGTCACGAGGCGGGTCCACCACCACCGTATCGGGTGTATCACCCTCGTAATATGCAAGGAAATGGTTGGCGTTGTCGAGAATGAATTCAACGTCTTCCACGCTGTTACGCGCCGCGTTACGTTTCGCGAATGCAATGTTCTCTTCGACAATATCCACCGCGACGACTCGGGTCGCCTTTTCCGCGGCGGAAAGCCCGATCGCTCCGACCCCGCAATACAGGTCCAGCGTCAGGCCGCGAATGTGACGCAGGATCTCGCGAAACATATCGTCCAGCAGGAGCAGGTTGTTCTGGAAGAAGCAGTTGGGACCGATTTCAAAGGTGTTGCCGAGAATGTCCTGTTCGATGGTTTCGCGGCCTCGGATTTCACGAATGTCGCCGTGCGAATCGTCCCCACGGCGCGGCTGCACCGCCCATACCACCGATTCGGCATGCTGCTGCAGACGGTCCAGCAGGGGAGTTACCGTGGTGTCCTCACGACCGGTGACCACGATGACCATCAGTTGCCCGGAGGACGGGGCATAGCGCGTGGTGAGATAGCGCATGTCACCACGATGGGTGATGTAGTTGTAGTCGTGCACACCAAGCTCGTCCATCCACTCCCGCATACGATGGAGCAGGTAGCTCACTCGTTCATCGACAATGTGACATTTATCCAGCTTGACGACGATCTTCGCATCCCCTTTCTTTCGCAGCCCGATCTTGCCGAACGCCGTGACGAAATCCATGCGGTGGCGATAGGCGTACGGGTTCGGGCTCGGCACGATGTCAACATCACGCAGGAACATATGTTGCAGGGCTTCCTGCTTCGCGAGCAGCTGCTTGGTGTAGGGGACATCCTGCATTGCGCAGCCCCCGCATTCGCCGAAATGAGGGCAGCGCGGTGTGTCGACTCGGGGCAGGGTATCAGGAAGGTCTAGAGCCACTGAATCCTCGTCAGGTTATGCGTATGCCGAGTGGATCGTCGCGCGGGATATCTATTGCAATCCGTGTTGCCTGTAATAACAAAGCCGGCGTGTATGAAACCCGTGCCGGGGCACGATCCTCCCACACCGACAGAACAGGCGCGATAGTCCACCAATGCATGGTAGGGCGGTCAGCGGCGCGATTCAAGAGGCGCCGAGTCCCCGGACGAGGTTCCGTTTGGACCCGCAGCCCTTGAGTAGCGGGACGTAAACACCGAACTTCCATGCAAGAGCAGACAACTGAACCACGCAGGATGCAGCATGAGGACGATCATCGCCGGATGCTTGACAATCGTTTGCCTTCACGGGTTGTTCCCCGTTGCCGAGGCACAGGTCAACATCGAAAACCGTCGCTGGCATACCGATGAAAACGCCATCCATGCCACGGTCGATATCGGATTGACCTTGAAACGCGGGAATTCGGAGGTGTCCAACTACAAAGCGTCCGGGACCGTCGGAAAACGGCAGGGTGCGCACCTCGCCTTCCTGCTCGGGAAGATCGAGTACGGCACCACACGTGATGAAAAATACCTGAACCACGGCCAGGGTCACCTGCGTTACAACTATTATCTCAGTGAATTCCTGGCGCTGGAAGGCTTCACACAGGTTGAATACGACGAGTTTCGCCTGTTGAACCTGCGTGCCCTTGGCGGCGGGGGTGTGCGGTGGATGGCTTCCACGGCTGACACCTCGGGTCAACGGATCTCCCTGAACGGAGCCTGGGGCATCGCGGTGTTCTACGAACAGGAACGGTATGATTTGCCCGAAGGGCACCCCGGTCGTGAGACCGATATCGTCAGGCTGTCCAGCTACCTTACCGGCGGGCTTCAAGTCAGCGACAACGCACGGTTAGCCTTGACGGTTTACGGCCAGCCTCGCGCCGGCGACTGGGCGGACGTTCGCTCCATCGGTGAGTCGGCGCTCGAAGTGGAGTTAAGCCGGTTGCTGTCACTGCTGGTGAAACTGACCTCACGCTACGACAGCGAACCGGTCGGCGAGGTGGAGGAATGGGATCTGAGTCTCGAGAACACTTTGCGCTTTCGGTGGTGAAAGGCTTGTCGGCGATGGTGGCGCAGTCATCATTCGAAAACGGCGTTGTTCCACTGCCTGGTCGGTATACTGGTTTTTTCGTGTGTGACGAGCAGGCTCTCACGTCCTCATCCTGTCGGAGTCTGCTGTTCCCCGCCCGGGGGTTCCGGCGGCGGGTCGTTCCTGGTTCTCAGGAAAAACGCTGACGCCCAGGCCCCTAGGAACACCACAGCTCCGACCGACAACAACCGCCGAACGTCGATGAAAGGTCTGCGTAACTCTTCCTCACTGAACCGTGTTTTGCGTTCCCCCTGGTAGACATTCTGAGGCACAATCATGATTGGAGTGTACTCATGCTGCGGATCGCCCGGATCCTGCTCCATCCGGATCGCCGGGGGCGGGTTCCAGACCGGGCGAAAGCCTATGAACTCGCCGTTCAGGTAGCGCCACGGCGGAAACAGACCCGCCGGAATCAGCAACACCAGCGCGAGCACCACCACTAGGCGCTGCTTCGTGTTGAGGATGTGTTTGCGTGTATGGGGCATGTGCCGCTCGTCCTTCGTTCCCGGTCTATTTGGATAAGATGCGAAAGCTCCCCGTGTAGTTCTCGTGGTTTCATTCAAAATGCGTGCTTCCGGAGAAACCGGTTTAGCCCGAATATTTCATGAATGGAGAGAACATTCTTTACTAAATACTATATTAACAATAAGATAATATCAGGACATGCAGTTTTTCTCCGGCACAGAATGTGTCCAAGCCGAACTCATGTATTCATTCACCCTTCGGGCGGTCCCAACTGCGTCATCTGCTTGGTTCCGAAGGATTCGCGGTATGGCAATACAGCTTCATCCTTCGCGCCTCACATCTGACACAGTTTGAACTCGTGAAATATTCGGGTTAGACCTTTTTGAACACATCCGGTATATTCAACTTCAACCTTCAGCGTGGAGAGTGATACACCTTGCAGAACCTCGAGAAATTGATTCTCGCCGTAGCGAACAATCTCGATGTCGATGCACTCGGAGCCGAGCTGCCGTTGGCGAGCGAGGTCGCCCGATTCCGGTCGGAGCACCACTTGCCCGCCCTTTGGGATCTGCTTGCCCGCAGTTTTGAAATGTCTTTGAAGGGAGAGGTTCCACCCGGCCCCCATCCCCGGGAGAGCTACGTGGAGTCCTTTTTCCCTGGAGCATGGAACGAATCGGGCAACCTGCTGCATCTTACCGCTGCGCTCAATGCGGACAGCTGGATTGAACCGTTGGTGCAAATGGGTGTTGATGTCAATTTGTGTGATCGGGATGGTCTTCCGCCGATGGTTGCCGCGATACATCACGGCAATGCGAGCATCTGTCAAACGCTGTTCCTGAATGGTGCATGTTCAATGTTTATCCATCAGCCGGAAGATGATCCGATTTCGATCCGCGCACTGGTGCAGGAACGAGGCTTTATCCCCGCACATCTGATTGATCGGGTGGTTCATCAGGAAAGGAACGGGCTATCACCGTTGAACCGTGCGGTCATCGATCAGGACGAAAAGCAAGTCCGATTCCTGCTTAGCTGGGGTGCTTCGCCGCATGCGACCGACCGTACCCGGTTCACGACTTTGCACTTTGCGAAGATCCTCGATCGTAAAGACCTGCATGCCCTTCTGCTGCATGTGGAATCTTAGCCGCATAGAGACCAGGCCGTTATACCGCAGGCAGGTTGTCCATTCCTGTTCGGGCCCTGATTCGTCATCTCCCGTGGATTTTTCTTCCCTGTATCCGATTGCTATATTGCGCCTCACATGAGTATCGGGAGACGGAACGGATGGAACGTGAGTTTACGTGGCGCCTGACCCGGGAAGGATGGGGGCAGGGACTGATAGACATCGGAGAGCGGCATGACGATGTCGTGGTGCTGGTCAGCGACAATACAACGTCCACCCATGTCCACACCTTCGGCGAACGGTTTCCGGATCGCCTGCTGCAAATGGGCATTGCCGAGCAGAATATGGCCAACCTTGCCTGCGGGATGAGCCTGTTCGGCTATACGCCTTACTACGTTACCTACAGCGCGTTCGGTGTCGGTCGCTGTCTTGACCAGTTGCGTGTCACCGCCGGGTATACCCCCTGCAACATCAAGATCGGCGGGGCGCATTCCGGCATCAGTGTCGGCCCGGACGGCGCCACGCACCAGATGATGGAAGATCTTGCCATTCTACGCGCCCTTCCGAACTTTACCGTCCTCGCTCCCGCCGATTACGAACAGACAAGGAAAGCCGTCATCGCGGCGTATGACATCGAAGGTCCGGTCTACATCCGGTTCGGACGGGAAAAGGTCCCGGAAGTGACGACCGCAGGCGATCCATTCGAGGTGGGGACAGCCCAGGTTGTGGCGGAGGGCAAGGATGCAACCTGCATTGCGATCGGTCAGATGGTGTCCGAGGCGCTGATCGCGCACGACAAGCTGCGGGTGCAGGGGATCGGTCTGCGAGTACTCAATATGCACACGGTGAAGCCGTTGGACGAACCGGCGATCATCCGCGCTGCTCGTGAAACCGGGGCAATCGTGACCGCGGAGGAGCATCAGCTCTACGGCGGTCTCGGTTCGGCGGTTGCGCAGATCGTAACACGGGAAGCGCCGGTCCCGATGGGTTACGTTGCAGTGCGGGACCGGTACGGCCGTTCCGGCAAACCGGAAGAGCTGCTCGACGCGTTCGGTTTGCGGCATACTGACATCATCCGGGAAGTCGAACGCACGTTGCGCATGAAACAGGGACCTTGATGGATGCAAATCACCACGGCACCGCTGAAAGAGATACGTCACCACCTGCATCGCATTGCCGAACCGTCCGGTTCGGAAACTCAGACAGCTGAGTTGATTGAATCGGCGCTGCAAGCGACCAGCCCATCAGATCTGCTGACCGGAATCGGCGGAACCGGCATCCTCGCCGGGTACGGTTCAGCTGAGCCTGAGAGGCACATCCTGCTTCGTGCCGATATGGATGCGTTGCCGATCCCGGAATCGATCGAAGTCGAATACGCCTCCGAGACGCAAGGCACCGCGCACAAGTGCGGGCACGACGGCCATTCGACCATGCTGATCGGCGCCGCTCGGGAAATCGGGAAGCGAACGGTTGAGCCGAACCGTGTCAGCCTGGTGTTTCAGCCGGCGGAAGAGACCGGCGAAGGCGCGGCATGGATGCTTGACGACGAAGCGATGAAAGCGTTCCAACCCGACCGTGTCTACGGCATTCACAACCTGCCCGGCTTCCCGCTCGGCTCGGTGATTGTCCGCAATGGGCCGTTCGCGTCCGCTTCCACCGGCATGTCGGTACGATTCAAAGGACGTACGTCGCATGCCGCTGAGCCGGAACGGGGTCGCACACCGTCACTGGCCGTATCGCACCTGATCCAACTCTTCAGCGCGATGCCTCAGCTGCACACCGCGCTTCATGAAGCTGCCAAAGTGACCGTCATCCATGCCCGCATCGGTGAGATCGCCTTCGGTACGACACCGGGCGATGCGGTGGTGATGGCCACCCTGCGCGCCCAGGACCAGGATGTGCTGGACCGTCTCAGCGCCATCTGCGAGATGCGGGCGCAGGCAGTCGCCGGCATGTTCGGGCTGGAAGCGACCATCGACTGGGTCGAGCCGTTTCCCGGCACTGAAAATGATCCGGAGGCGGTGGAAATCATACGGCAGGCGGCAAACGACCTCGACCTGACCATCATAGAGAAGGAGCATCCGTTCCCCTGGTCCGAAGATTTCGGGCAGTTTACACAGCGGTTCGGAGGAGCGCTCTTCGGTCTCGGTTCCGGGGAAAACCACCCGGCTTTGCACAACCAGACCTATGATTTTCCCGATCCCCTGCTGGACGTCGGACCCCGATTGTGGATTCGAATTCTTGAACGGGAAGGTGTGCTTCAATAAGATGTTAGATCAAACACATGCGAATGTGGACAGAAAACCGAAATACAGTGACTGAATGGCTCGCCGGTAATCGCCGGAAACGAGGTATTTCAAGGGGGGAACGCTTAACCCGTTCACGACCCTTTGCTATGTTGTGAACGTCCTGCAGGACAGTACAATCCCCCCATCGATCAAGTGAACGCGGACTGCGGATGAGTCGACCTTCTCCGAAAGGACAGGAACCATCCCGGTTGAACGACACAACGACGCAACCGGGTGCCGACAGTGAGCGCCGGAGCCGGAAACATGGCGGTTCCGGGGCGGACACTTCACTCGACGATCGTTTCACCGAGTTACCGACTTCTGACTCTCGCACAAGAGCAGCTTCTTCTCAGTCGGACAGGCTGGAAGAAAATGCTCACCGCTATCGCGCACTCTCAGAAGCCTCCTTCGAAGCGATCTTTATCAGCGAAGACGGGTATCTCATCGAAGCGAATCGTGCCGCATGCGACATGTTCGGCTATACCTGTGACGAGCTGATCGGAAAACACAGCACAGATTTGATCGCTCCGGAAAGTCGGAAGATGGTCCGGGAAAAAATGCTGACGAATGATGATATCCCTGTGTTCGAAATCCTTGCGTTACGAAAGGACGGCAGCAGATTCCCTGTTGAAACGCGAGCGCTGATGTCGAACTATCACGGAAGGAAAGCTCGCGTTATCGCCATGCGTGATATCACTGACCGCCTGCAGGTGGAGGAAGCCCTGCGTGAAAGCGAGGAGCGGTTTCGTGGAATCTTCGAAACCTCCCATGCCGGCCTGGTGTTCGCCGACGACCATGGGCGGGTGCTGTTAGCCAATCCTGCGTTTCTGGAGCTTACCGGGTATTCACGCGACGAGTTACTGCAACGGCATTTTACGGAAATCACCCATAAAGATGACCTGGATCGTGAATATGCTTTGATGGAAGGTATCCGCACCGGTCAACAAGACGGGTACCGGATGGAAAAACGGTACATTCGCAAGGACGGCACAACTGTGTGGGCAGATGTCTCCGTGTCGCCGTTCCGGAACCAGGATGGTCAAACTCAACACTATGTCGGTGTGGTCACGGATATTACCGAACGAAAACGTACCGAGCAGGAAATACTGACAAGCGAGCACGCATACCGTACCCTCGCATATAACCTGCCGGGAATCGTCTATCGCCTGCATCTCTGGCAGGAACCGCAGATCGAGTTCTTCAATGAGATGCTGACCGCACTGACGGGCTACACAGAAGAAGATCTGTTCCACAATAAAGTCTGCAGCCTGGATCCGTTTATCCTGGACAATGACCGTGAAAACCTGCGCTCCGCGATCCAGGCGGCATTGCAGAACGGGAGATCATACCAGGCGGACTACCGGTTCCGCCACAAGGACGGAAGTATACGCCACTTCCGTGAAATCGGCCGACCGGTGTTCGGTGAACCTGACCGTGCTCCGTTCATCGACGGTGTCATTTTCGATGAAACCAGCCGACAGACGGCGGAAGCGGAGCGCAAGCGTCTCTTCACCGCAATCGAACAAACTCATGATATGATCGTGATCACTGACCAGGATGGTACCATCCTCTATGT
>WJJA01000192.1 GCA_014729955.1 bacterium | reverse complement strand
CTTCCTGTTCAGAAAAGACACGCTTCAGTCGGCGATTGCTTTTGTCCTGCGTCACATTCGGCAGGAGCAGAGAGTGAACCCCGGCGGGGACCGTGATTTCGTTCAGTGCCTGTCCTTCCAGCTGAAACCGTAGAGAATCAGAAATTTGCAGCAACAGGTCACGTGCTGAGGCGAGGTCGTCGCGAGGTACGGCAACGATCAGCAGCGCATATCCCTTCGGCAGAGTCGAGGGGTCCGGTTCACGAAGTGCACTGTGTTGGGTACAGCCGGCGGCGGCACAAAACAACGAAGCCGCTACGAGTAAGACGACAACACCTTGAAACGGGGGGGAGATTACATATCTCATGAGCTGTCCTGAAACGTTGGTTTCAGGTAATGGTAGCCCGATGTCCCCCCCAAGGCAAGCCTTCCCGAAGTTTTGCCAGGGCAAACTCTCCCGAGAACCCCGTAGACGTGATCCTGAACTGGACAGAAAAAAGGCGCCTTTGCATCGGAAAGGCGCCCGGGAATTCGTATCGACAAGCCTGGTTACGGTCGCTTCGCCCGCGTCGGGCGGGGGGGAACCGTCGGCTCTTTCTTCTCGTAGCCTTCCAGTTTCTCCAGAATCACATCGATCGCTTTTTCAAGCTGCGGATCGTGTCCCTGAATCACCATCTTCGGCGTCATCTCCACCTCAAAGTCCGGCGCGACGCCTTCGTTTTCGATGATCCACTCGTTTTCCGGACTGAGCACGGCGAAGCGCGGAACCGTGACACGACCGCCGTCCAACAGCGGCGGGGTGCCGGAAATCCCGATCAGCCCGCCCCAGGTACGCGTGCCGATCAGCGGACCGAGCCCGCGGCTGCGGAAGTAATAGGGCATCGCATCGCCGCCGGAGCCGGCGTCCTGGTTGATCAGCATGACCTTCGGCCCGTAAATCGACGCCCACGGTGTCGCCCAGGGATGGCCGTTGCGAGTAATCCACCAGTTCAGAAGCGGACGGTCGAGCATGTCAATGATGTAATCCGCGGCCGATCCGCCGCCGTTCCAGCGTTCATCCAGGATCACCGCTTCCTTGTCGATCTGCGAGAAGTAGTATCGATTGAAGGAAATGTAGCCGGACCACGCGGTGTTCGGCATGTAGACATAGGCGACACGATTGTCCGTGGCTTCATCGACACGCTCACGGTTGCCTTCTACCCAGGCGCGGAAGCGCAATCCCCGCTCGGACGACACAGGTTCCACCACCACTTCGCGTGCGTCTTTCTCGCTCTTCCGGTCATTGATCAGCAGGGTGACCTGCTTGTCCGCCTTGTTCTGGAAGAGGCTGAAGAGGTTGGTCGGATGACGCAAGGTTTCGCCGTCCACCGCCAACAGGTAATCGCCCTCATTGATGTTCACACCCGGCGCGGTGAGCGGTGCGCGCAATTCCGGGTTCCAGTTCAGCCCGCTGAAAACACGGGAGAACCGGTAGTAGTCACCGTCAACTTCATAGTCCGCCCCGAGCAGACCGACCTTGATCTTTTCCACGTTCGGTGTGTCCCCGCCCCAGACATAGGCGTGCCCGACAACAAGCTCTCCGATCAGCTCTTTCTGCAGGTAAACAAGGTCGCTGCGATGGCCGACATGCGGCAGGAAGCTGCGATATTTTTCCCCGATCGCATCCCAGTCGGCGCCGTGCATGTCAGGATCGTAGAAGAAGTCTCGCTGCAGGCGCCAAGTCTCCGTGTAGATCTGCTCCCATTCCTCACGCGGCACGACATGCATTTCCATCGTACCGGTATCGAGCTTGCCGTCGCCCACTTTCGGCGATCCGGAGGTCTCGATGATACCGTAAGTATTGCCGGGGGCAACGTAGAGCATGTGCTTGCCGTCGGCGGAAATCGTGTACCCGAATACACCGCTCAGGAACTCTTCACTCTCTTCGTCGTCAAGCTTGTAGCGGTGGATGGTCCAGGCCTTGTCCCCCTCCTCGCGATTGAGGTAGTAAAGGTGCCCGTCCGCATCGGTCTTCAGGCCGCGATAGCGCGCAGCGCCCAGCTCCAGGTCGAGGATGCGCTGGTCAAGATTCTCGAAATCGATCGTGACGGTTACCCCGTCTTCTTCATCTTCACCGTCCTCCTCGTCCTCGCCCTGCTCCTCGTCTTCCTCTTCCACCGGCTCCTCATCACTTTCCGGCTTAAACGGGTCTTCGGTGTCTGCGGCGAGGACCGCCATGTAGATCGTCTGCTCGTCGGGACTCTCGTAAGAGCTCATATCGAGCGATGTGTTGCCCAGGCCGGTACGTGTGCTGGCGGTGAAGTAGAGGTACTTGCCGTCTGACGACCAGGCGGGATCGGTCGCGTCGCTCATCCCGTCGGTGATATCGTACACCTCGTCATCCTCGAGGCTGTAGACCTTGATCCCATGCAGGCCGTTGGGGAGACGGTCCACGAACACAATCCAGCGGCTGTCCGGTGACCACATCGGATCAAAGTCTTCAACGTCAAAGGTGTTCTCGTAAATCCTTGTGATTTTTTCGTTTTCAAGGTTCATCCAGTACAGCACTTCGTCATTGTCCGCGTACAGGATCTTTTCGCTGTCCGGCGACCACAGGAGATCCCAATAGAAACCGGCGCCCTGCAATGTGATTTCGCGTGGATCGTCTTCACCTTTCTGGTCCACGATGTACAGTTTGTACTCGCCTGTTTTGTCGGACAAATAGGCGATCCTGGAACCGTCCGGCGACCAGGAGGGATAGCGGTCGAAGACGCCGGGAGATTCTGTCAGGTTGCGGATGTCACCTTTTTCCACGGGTACCGTGAAGATGTCGCCGCGGGCTTCAAACACCCCGCGCTTGCCCGTCGGTGATATGCCGAGTGTGTATATCTGATCCCCCACCTTTTCAAAATGCGGTCGCGTATCGGGCAGATCCGGGTGAATGAAGATGTCGATCGGATTGGACGCTTTTGTTACGGGATCAAGCAGGTGCAGCCGTCCTGCTTGCTCGTAAACCAGTTGATTGCTGTTCCCCGACAGCCATTTCACGTCGTAGTCGTCATGTTCGGTAATCTGTTCGACACGTCCGGTTGCAGGATCGTAGGAAAAGACATTCATCGTGAAGTTGCGGTCGGACACAAAATAGACTTTGTCGCTCAACCATACCGGATAGGTGTCGTTGGAGCTGTCGCGCGGCACCTTCACGGTTTCGTAGCTGTTCAGATCGAAAAGCCACACTCGTGCAAATCGACCCCCGCGGTACCGTTTCCATGACCCGAAAGCATCACGGTAGGGCGTAAAGGCAATCTGTTTCCCGTCGGGCGCGTAACTGCCGTGCACCGCGAACGGCATCGGCAGTACCTTCGGAAACCCACCCTCTACCGGTACCGTCCAGAGACGGTTGTACCGGCCGGTGTGATTGGTACGATAGGACTGGAACAGCACGCCGCTGCCGTCCGGCGTCCACCCTTCCACAAGATCCGGTTCCGGATGGAAGGTCAACCGGGTCGGCGAGCCGCCTTCGACCTGCACCACGTAAACATCGGTGTTGCCGTCATATTCGGCGGAAAAGGCTACCATTTTCCCATCGGGAGAAAACGATGGAATGGTTTCATCTCCGACATGGACCGTGAGACGTCGCGGTTCGCTGCCGTCAAGGTTTGCGACCCAAAGATCGCCCGCATAGACAAACGCTACATGGTTCGCACTGATCGTCGGCATGCGAAGCAATCGTGTCGGTTCCTGCGCCGGCAGGGCTCCTGCAAGTAGAATCAGCGCTGAGAGAATGGGAAGGACGCGTTTCAAGGGACAGACTCCTGATGCTTTAGGGTAGGCGGCTCCGAACTATCGAACGACAAAGAAAAATAGTGCATTCGAACGAGTTCTACAAACCAGGACACGCTCCCTTTACGGATGGTTACAACAGCTGGAAGTGAGGATTACTCTGTGTTTGATCTCTTATCTTGTAAGACACAACCAACGGGAGACCCATGAACAGCGTACGCATTCCGATCGAAATGCTTTCACATGCCGGCGGCGATATCCAACCGCCGGAAATGATGTCTGAAGGTGCCGCCGGCATGGACCTGCGAGCGGCAGTCGAAAGTGAACTGGTACTCGCGCCGGGAGATATCGCCGCCGTGCCGACAGGGTTCAAGATCGCCGTACCGGAAGGGTTTGAAGCGCAGATCAGGCCCCGTAGCGGGCTGGCGCTGAAGCACGGCATCATGTTGCCCAACAGCCCGGGCACCATCGACAGCGATTACCGCGGGGAGGTGAAGGTCATCCTCGGCAACTGGGGCCGGGAAGCGTTCACCATCCGGCGGGGGGATCGTATCGCACAAATGGTGATCACCCCGGTCTATCATGTTCAATGGGAACCGGTGGAAAATGTGCCGGATACCACCAGGGGTGAAGGCGGCTTCGGATCCACCGGGGTGTAATCGATGAGCCTGCCCGGTCTGCTCTACCACAAGATCGATGACGGATTCGAAGCCGGTTTGACTCGGGTTTCCCCGTCGGCATTCCGTCGGCAGATCTCCTCGCTCGCGGACCGGCACTGGTTTTTCAAATCCTGCATCGAATCGTTCGAGATTCCCGGGGATGCAGACGGTGTTGCCACACTCTCATTCGACGACGGCTACGAAACCCTGCCGGATCATGTCCTGTCCCTGCTGCCGGCCTACGGCTTCACCGCGACAGTCTTCATCCCGACCGACTGGATCGGGCGAAGCAACCGCTGGGACCCGGGCGCGTTCGGGATCCGTGCACGCCATATGGATGAACGGGCGATTCGCACCTGGTCGGACGCAGGCATGGAGGTCGCCTCGCACGGCGCCTCCCACACACCGCTTTCCCTCCTGCCGCCTTCGCAATGGCAACGGGAGCTGCAGGGCAGTCGTGAACGCCTGGAAGATATCACCGGACGTGTGGTCGCAGGGTTCTCTCCACCCTATGGACGTCTGCAGCAACGTCACCTCGACGCCGTGGCACGTGCCGGCTACCGCTACATCGCCGGCGTGCGTCCGATCAACCTTGCGCTGCCTGAGGGAATGTATACTGTGGAACGGTTGCCCGTGTATCGGTTCGAACCGCCCGGGGTACTTCAGCTCAAGCTGGACCGCAGTCACCCGATGCATCGGCTTCACCGTGCCGTGCTGTACGGTATCCACCAGGCGAACACCGGCAGCGTGTTCGTCCAGGGTTTACAGTTGCGAATGCTTCGACGCGGGCGCAGGGCTTGACCCTCTGCGCAAGACCGTGCTACTTTTCTGAAGGTTGAGCCGAGAGGAGCACGATGAAAAAGGTCTACTTCAGTATTGGGGAGGTCGCCGAGCTGACCGGACTGCAGCCTCATGTGCTGAGGTACTGGGAGACCGAATTCAAGCAGCTCCGTCCGAAGAAAGGCCCGTCGGGAGCGAGAAACTACCGTCCTGAAGACATTGAACTGATCCAACTGATCCAGCACCTGCTGCATGAAGAGCGTTACACGATCGAAGGTGCCCGCCGTCAGTTGGACCTTCGACGGGAAGCTTTGCAGGAAGCGGAAGAAGATCCGCGCTTCGAGGAGCGGCCGCTCTATGTGCCGGACGACTGGATCGCCCACCATGTCATCAATGACGGTGCCTATACAGTTGCCTCGCCGGACGCAGGCGTTGCCTCACGGACCGATGCGTCGAGGCATGTGCAGATCGAAATTCTTTTGCGTGAAACCCGGGAAACTCTGAGGGAAATCCAGCAGTATCTGGGTTGATACACGCGAACGGGAACGATATATTTTCGTTACGTGAGCGGATTTCCCAAGCGCTCACTCAACGTTCGGAGCGTGGCGCAGTCCGGTAGCGCACATGACTGGGGGTCATGGGGTCGCTGGTTCAAATCCAGTCGCTCCGACACTGATTTTTTAAAGGGTTACGGTTTCTGCCGTAACCCGTTTTTCTTTCAAGTGCTCCAGCAGATATAGATCCAGTAGACTGGTTCAGACGGCTGGTCACACGCACGATAATAAGACCCTACGAAACGTTGTATCGGGTCTTGGCCCACGGCAGCGGGTTGTGACCCGACACCACCAGCCTGCTTTTTCACGAGTTCAAAGGTCCTCAGATGAGAGGCACGAAGGATGAAGCTGTGTGGCAATGTCGCGAATACGTCGAAGCCCCGGATGGATAGACGTGGGTTTCTGCAGACGCTACCGCGACTTCATGGTCAGCAGAATCGGTATTCAAGTCCGGTCAGCAGAAGAATTGTATCGCGAGGGTAGGGATCCATATCTGAGGCATATACGAACGCCGCCCTCCTGTATAGAAAGGCGGCGTTCGGTTGTTCGCTCCGGCAGGGTCCGACGCGTTACTTGACGAACATCATCTTGCGGATCTGGTGGAAGCCGCTTTCGGCGCTGACACGTACGAAGTACATGCCGCTTGGTTTGCCGGTCGCCTGCCAGTTCAGGTAGTGGTAGCCCGGCTGCATCACATCGTTCTGCAGCTG
>WJJA01000191.1 GCA_014729955.1 bacterium | reverse complement strand
GCTGAAGACACCGTCCAGCGCCGGGGAGAGGGTGTCCGTGGTCAGGTCTTCATCGGAAGCGTCCACCGGCAGAAACTCCTTCTTTTCATCCTCGTGCACCCCGTTGCCGTTCTTCGGAGTACCGTTCCCGTTTTTCGGGGTGCCGTTGCCGTTGCGGGGACCGTGCCCGTTGGAACCGTTCTCTCCGTTGCCGCGAGCAGCGCTCAGCGGGGTCGAATGGGGACGGCGGCTCGGTTCGTCCACACGTTCGTTCTGCCCAAACATGCGCTGCACCTTCGGCTTCTCTTCCGGCTTGTCGAACCCGGTGGCGATCACGGTCACGCTGATCTCGTCTTCCATCGTGTCGTCACGTACAATCCCGAAGAAGACCTCTGCATTGCCGCCGGCGCGCTGCGTGATCAGGTCGACCGCACTTTGCACTTCCACCAGCCCCATCTCGTCGCCGCCGGTCACATTCACCAGGATCGACTGCGCTCCCTCGATCGAGAGGCTGTCGAGCAGCGGGCTGGTGATCGCCTCTTCCGCCGCCACCTTCGCCCGTCCTTCCCCGGAGGCATTCCCAATGCCCATCAGCGCTTCGCCGGCATTGGTCATCACCGCTTTCGCGTCTGCGAAGTCAAGGTTGATGAAGCCCTGCTTTGAAATGATGTCGCTGATGCCCTTGGTGCCCATGTAAAGGATCTGGTCCGCTTTGCGGAACGCATCGCGGAAGCTGGTCTTCTCATCGATGATCGCCAGGATCTTGTCGTTCGGGATCACGATCAAGGTGTCGACGTTTTCCTTCAGCGCCTGCACGCCGGTCTCGGCGGATTTGCCGCGATGCGGGCCTTCGAACATGAACGGGCGTGTCACGATGCCGACCGTGAGCACTCCGGCATCACGCGCCATGCGTGCGATCACCGGCGCCGAACCGGTACCGGTCCCGCCGCCCATGCCGGCAGCGATAAACGCCATGTCCACGCCCTTGAACAGGTCGGCGATCTCATCGGCGTTCTCTTCGGCCGCCTCACGACCGCGTTCCGGGTTCCCGCCGGCGCCGAGGCCGCGGGTGCTGTCCATACCGATCTGGATTTTACGGTTCGCCAGGCTCGCGTCCAATGCCTGGGCGTCCGTATTCACCGCGACAAATTCCACGCCGCGCAGATCGCTGGCGATCATGTTATCCACCGCGTTCGAGCCGGCTCCGCCGGCGCCGATCACCAGGATTCGCGCCTTCTGCTCAACCTTCTCCTCGAAACCGATCCGAAGGTTGCCGTCTTTCTTCGGTACAGCCATAGTCGTCTCCTCACTCTGCGGGGCGTCCGTTGCCACGGCGTCCCCCGTATCTTCATTGTTGTTTTCTTCGTCGCCTGCCGGCATCTCTTCTGCCTCTATCGCGTCGGAAGCGGCCGATTCATCGAGCGCTTCCTCGACTGCTTCAACGGCTTCCGTTGCGCCGGTTGTATCGCTATCAACCTCGGCATCCGCCTCAGCAAAAACCGGCTCTACCTCTGAGACGGGATCGGCTTCCACGCCGATCGAGTCTTCAACATCATCCCGGGCATCCGCCAACTCTTCTTCTTCCGCTTCCGCGGGCGCCGAATCGTCCGAGTGTTCCGTCGCCTGCCTCGCAAGATCCACCTCATCAAGCCGCCAGCTCATCTCGCGCGACTCGTCGAAGGCCAGTTCCATCACGATATCGTCCTCGTCCGCCCACTCATCGGCCAGTTCACTCACCGTTTCATCCTGCTGATACCGGGACCATTCTTCGGCACGCTGTTCGCTGATGTTCACGTCTACCGGTTTGTCATCGCTCTCATCCAACAGCATCCGTACACCTCCTTCGGCGAACAGTCTCGCCTCGCGGTCATACAGACGGCGCGCCTCTTCGGCGAACACGTCATGCAGGGGATTCTCGGAATAAGGGGTTTCGTCGTCCGCAGCGTTTGTGTCCTCAGAATCCGCCGGCTCGTGTGTGTCATCCCGGGAGGGATCGTACCAGAGATCATCCTCCTCAGTGGAGTCCACGAGTAGCGGGATGTCAAGCTGTTCACGGTCCATGTCCCTCTCCTTTTCAGGCAGGTTGCGGGATGTTTGGTCTAAAAGAATTCCACGATCCATTCCCGCATCCTCCCAAACACTTTACCCAGGAACGACGGATCGCCGTTCCGGTATCCTGCGCCGCCTTCACCATGCTTAATGCCGTACAGCACCAGCCCCACCGCGGTCGAGTAGACCGGGCTGCGGGCGGTCTGCATCAAGCCGTCCAACCCCTGCGGAAAGCCGATCTTCACCGGCAGGCCGAACATGTCCTCGGCCAGCTCGCGGGCGCCGTGAATCAGGCTCGATCCTCCAGTCAGCACCACACCGCCGGAATACAGCATGTTCCACACACCCGCCTTTCGCAGCTGAGAAATGGCGTCAGTGAAGATCTCTTCCATCCGCATCTGTATGATCTCGGTGATGTCGCCCTGCGTAACCTTCTGCGATTCCCGCCCGCCGATCCCCGGGATTTCGATCCGCTCATCGAGATTCACCAGCGGCGCGAAGCAGTTGCCGTGCTCACGTTTCAATCGTTCCGCCTGGTCGAACGGGGTGCGCAGACCGATTCCGAGGTCGCGTGTGACATTCTCACCACCCATGCCGATCACGGAGGTGTGATGGATCGAATCGTTCGAAAACACCGCCAGGTCGGTCGTCCCGCCGCCGATGTCGATCAGACAGACGCCCATCTCGCGTTCATCAGGCGTCAGCACGCTGTAGCTCGAAGCCAGCGGCTGCAGCACCATGTCTTCCACCTGGATGTCCGCCTGCTTCACACAGCGGATGATGTTCTGCGCGCTCGTCACCGCTGATGTGATGATGTGAACGTCCGCTTCAAGCCGTACGCCGCTCATCCCGACCGGGTCGTCGATATCGTTTTGCTCATCCACGGAATAGCGTTGCGGCAGAACATGCAGGATCTCGCGCTCCATCGGCAGTGTGAACGCCTTGGCCGCCTCAATCACACGGTCCACATCGGCACGTGTGATCACGCCGGTGCGGTCCTGTGTGTTGGTACGCGGCACTGCGATCACACCCTTGCTGTTGATCGAGCGGATATGGTCCCCGGCGATGCCGACGTACACGCTGTGCACCTTCACACTCGCCTGCTCTTCGGCCTCGGCGACACTTTCACGGACCGCATCGACAGTCTTTTCGATATTGACCACCGTACCGCGCTTCATTCCCGGCGAGGGACGATGCCCCACCCCGAGCACGGCCGCCTCGCCGTCTTCGCTCACTTCGGCGATAACCGTGGTAACCTTCGTCGATCCGATGTCCACACCCACAATGATCTCTTCCGCGGGCATAACCCCTCCCTATCTCTACAGGGTCGTTACGTTCCATTGCAGCCGGCCGTGATGAGGCAACGACGTTCTCATGACGGCCTGTCTTCGCCCTGCACGGGCTTGAGAATGATGAATTCCGGGTAACGCATGTCGAGGATGCGCCCCGCGCGTTCAATCGGACCGCGCGCGTCCAGGAACTGCTCCAGCGCGGCGAAATGTGTTTCCGGTGCATGACGGCCGGGCATGATCCTCAGCGCGGTTTCGCCGCCGACCAGTTCCACACCCCTCGATGTCACATGCACCTCGGTCAACCAGGCGGACAATCCCGACGAGGATGCCGCAGCGTTCACCCAGCGCATCGCTTCCAGCACATCTTCGCTTTCGACCGTGTCGCCCGGCAGTCCCTGCACCTGTGCCCCGGTAATCACCGGCAGGTTTAGCTCCCAGTACCCGCGAGGCGGGGGAAGCAGAACATTTTCACGGTCCACACCAAGCAGCCCCTGCGGCGACATCACCAGCGCCTCTTCGTAGCGTTCCACTACATCTACCTGGATCTTCTTCGGCAACTGCCGGCTGATCACCGCATGACGCACGCGCGGATGACGTCCGACACGTTCGGCCAGCGAGTCCAGGTGAATCAGCGTCATCGATCGGCCTTCAAGCTCGCCCAGCAATGCGCGAACGGTGTCACGGCTGACTGTGTAGCAACCGTCGATGGTCACATCCCCGACACGGAACAGCCGCTGCAGTGCGGTCGGCGGTTCAAAACCCGGGGCCGTTTCGTTCGCGGCTTCATCGTCGTCTCGGCCCTGTGACGGATTTACAACAGTTTGTGCGTCTTCAAGACCCGACGACGACGCAGTCTCGCGATCGTCGTCCGCTGAAGCCGATTCCATAACCTCAGCTTCCCCTGCGACCGCCTCGGAGGCCTTCGGCCAGGGCAGGGGCAGCAGGTGGTTGCGTGCGGAATAGACTCCCGCCGTGCCCAGCAGCAGCGCAAGCAGCAACCAGCGCCCGATCTTCGGCCTTGGCGGCGTGCTGCGACGCGCCATGCTGCCGGTTCGACCGGTGCGTTTGGCCGTGTTGCGGGAAGTAGTCTTCACACGCCTCGCCATCTGTCGCGGTTTACGCTTCGCCATTGAAACCCACCAGCTTGACTTCCCGCTCCAGTTTGACCCCGAAGCGGTGTTCCACCTTCTCCTCGATTCTGCGAATGATCGAAAGCACATCGTCCGCCGAGGCGTTGTCCACGTTCACAACAAAACCGGCGTGCTTCTCGCTGACCATCGCGCCACCGGAACGGTACCCTTTCATCCCGAGTTCTTCGATCAATGCACCGGCGTAGTACCCCGGAGGCCGTTTGAAAACACTGCCGCAGGAAGGAAACTCCAGCGGTTGTTTCTTCGCGCGCAGATGCAGGATGTCCTCCATGCGCGTTTCCAGCACCTCGGCGTCGTTCTCTACGAACTGGAACGTCGCCGACGTAATCACTGTATCGTCCAGCTCAGGCGCTTTGCGGTATCCGAAGTGGATCTGTTCGCGCAACAGGGCGAAGGGGCTGCCGTCCAGGTAGAATCCCTTCACCTCTTTCGTGGTCGCTTCGATTTCCTGCCCGAAAGCGCCGGCATTCATACGCAACGCGCCCCCGACACTGCCGGGGATACCCGCCAACATCTCCATGCCGGACAGTCCGCGTTTTACTGTTGCGCGAATCAGGTCGATCAGCATGCTGCCGGCGTTGACATCGCCCTCGTCGTCCATGCGGTCGAAGCTCCAGCCCGCCAGATTGCTCCGCAACGCCAGCACCACGCCCTCAAATCCGTCGTCAGACACCAGGATGTTCGACCCCCAGCCCAGCAGGAACAGGGGAACCTCTTCTTCCGCGACGACCCGCAAGACACGCCCGACTTCATCTTCCGATGTCGGCTCGACCCACACCGCCGCCGGCCCCCCGATTCGGTAGGAGGTGTAGCGTGAGAAAGGCACGTTCAGGCGAACGTCCGCCTTCACTTCACGCTGCAGCCGTTCGGCGATACGAGACGCTTCCATCAGTCGGCCTCCCCGTTGCCAAGCCGCTCGAGAAGCTCATCCGACGTCTTGTAGATATCGCCCGCACCCAGTGTGATCACAGCGTCCCCGGGCATCAGAAGTGCCATAAGGTCATCCGCCAGCGCAGGTCGTTCCGGGACGTAATGCACGTCCTTGTGGCCGAACCGTCGCGCCTGTTCGGCGACCATTTCGCCGGTCACTCCCTCGATCGGTTTTTCACGCGACGGATAGACGTCGGTCACAACCACGACGTCCGCCTTCAGAAGCTCACGGGCAAATTCACGGTAGAAATGCTGCGTACGACTGAACAGGTGCGGCTGAAACACGGCCACAATGCGGTTGCTCAACGCCTGGCGTGCCGCAGACAGCGTCGCGGCTACTTCCGTCGGGTGATGGGCATAGTCGTCGTAAACTTCCACCCCGTCCCCGCTGCCTCGGAACTCGAAGCGACGTCTCACGCCGGAAAAACTCTTCAGAGCTTCGCGAATGCGGCCCATCGGCACATCCATCTCAAGCGCCACCGCGACTGCCGCGAGCGCATTACGCAGATTGTGAAGGCCTGCGAGCGGCACCTGCAGCTCGCCCAGTTCGTTACCACCAAACGTGAGACGGCCGGTAGCGGTGGTTCCCAGCTCCACCATCTCCGCGCGCAGGTCGGCCTGCGGGTTCAGTCCGTAGGTCAGCACCGGCCGGGAAATATCATCCAGCAGATCTACCAGGTTCGGCTCGTCCGAACAGAGGATCACCTTGCCGTAAAAGGGCACCGAGTTGGCGAAATGAACAAACGCGCTTCTCAGTTCTTCGTAGGTGCCGTAGGTATCGAGGTGTTCAGCCTCCAGCGTGGTCAGCACAGCCATTACCGGCATCAGCTTCAGGAAACTGCGGTCGTATTCATCCGCCTCGGCGACAAGCAACTTGCTTTCACCCAGCCTTGCATTCGTTCCCAGCCCGCGCACCACACCGCCGACGATCACCGTCGGGTCCAGCCCCACCTCGGTCAGAATGTGCCCGGCCAGAGACGTTGTGGTGGTCTTGCCGTGTGTGCCGGCAATCGCGACCCCTTCCTTCAGACGCATCAGCTCTGCCAGCATCTCCGCACGGCGGATGACCGGGATCCCGCGGCGAATCGCTTCTGCGACTTCCGGGTTCTCAGTTCCGACCGCGCTGGAGTGCACGACCACCTCCGCGTCGCCGATGTTGTCCGCGCTGTGGCCGATCCAGATACGGCACCCTTGTTCCTCGAGGTGGCGCGTCTGAGCGGAGGCAGCCAGATCGGAACCGGTTACCTCGAACTCCTGTCGTGCAAGCAGTTCGGCAATGCCGCTCATGCCGATGCCGCCGATGCCGACGAAATGGATTCGCTGCAGTTTGCGCATCATGTCGGTCATCGTTTCCCTCCCGTCACTCGCGCCCCCTGTTTCGGCCAGCTGTACTGTGAAATGTTCAGGACCACCCCAAGCGCAGCGAAGGTGATCAGCAGCGATGTGCCGCCGTAGCTGATCAGCGGCAGCGGCAGACCCGTCGTCGGCAGCACGCCGGCGGCGATCGCCATGTTGATCACCGCGTACAATCCGACGGCAAACGTGATCCCCGCCGCCAGGAAACTGCCGTAGGCGTCCGGGCAGTTCATCGCGATGCGAAAGCCCCGCCAGACCAGCACACCGAAGAGCACCAGCACGAGAAACGCCCCGATGAATCCCAGTTCCTCGCCAATCACACTGTAAATAAAATCCGTATGGGCGTCCGGGAGGAAGAACAGCTTCTGCCGGCTTTCGCCCAGCCCGACCCCGAACAGGCCGCCGCGTCCCATCCCGATCCAGCTTTGCAGGATCTGGTACCCGGCGTCCATGGTGTCTTCATGCGGTGCGAGGTAGGTGAGCAGACGTTCCCGCCGGTAGGGGGAGGTCAACACCGCCCCGACCGCAGCTCCGGCAAACGTGATTATGGTCAATGACAGCCAGCCGAAATGGGCGCCGGCGAGAAAGAGCATCATCCCGGCGATTACGGCGATCATCGCCGCCGTGGAGAAGTCCGGCTGACGCAGGATCATCAGCAGTATCGACCCCGTCACCGCCATCGGTATCAGCACACCCGGCACAAACCGCTTCATCGCATCGCCCTGCTTTACGCTGTAGGAGGCGATGAAGAAGACCAACGCGAATTTGGCCGCTTCGGACGGTTGAAAGCTGACCGGCCCGAATCTCACCCAGCGAGTCGCACCCTTGCCCGAAACGCTGAACGGGTCGATGAACACAAGCACCAGCAGGATCAGCGCCGCCGCGACAATCGGCCACCCGAGACGCTGCCAGGTGGAAAACGGCACCAGTGCAGCAATCATCAACACTGCCAGCCCCGTCAACGACCGCGCGATGTGCTGCAGGAACATGTGATGCGGGCTGCCGTACAGCAGCTCGGAGCGCTCGCTGCCTGCCGTGTAAACCGCGATCACGCCGATCAGGGTCAACGCCAGGATCACGCCGAGCAGCACACCGTCCATGCGCTGGTTGCGTCGTGGTTTGCCGAGGGGCTGGTAATCGCTCATACCTTCACTCCGGCTCCGATCAACTGCTTGAAGACCTCGCCGCGATGCTCGAAGTTCTTGAACTGGTCGAACGAGGCACAGGCGGGCGAGAGCAGGATCGTGGTGCCGTGCGGCGCTTCCTTGTCCGCCCGTTCCACCGCCTTGTCCAGGGTGCCGCACACCTCCGCCGAGACCGTTTCCCCCCACGCCTTCATCAGCATGGGAGCCGTCTCACCGATCAATAACAGCTTTCTCACCTTTTGACCGACCAGTTCACGCAGGGGGCCGTACGGCGCACCCTTGTCCTGCCCGCCTGCGATCAACCACACATCTTCCGATTCATCTACCGATTCCAGAGCGACACGCAGGCTGTCGATGTTCGTCGACTTGGAATCGTTGACCCACACACGCCCGTTCATCTTCACCTTTTCCAACCGGTGCGGCACACCGGGGAAGCTTCTCAACCCGCGCACAATCGCCTCGGTCGGCACCATCAGCAGACGGCAGGTAATCGCCGCCATCAGGGCGTTGGCGATGTTGTGCAAGCCGGGTAGCGGCAGTTCGCCGGCCGAAAGCAGGACTTCACGCCCCGCGCCGATATTCATCACCAGGTTGCCCTCTTCAAAACCGGCGCCAAGATCGGGGCATCGGTCGAGTCGCACATACAGTTTCTGCGGGCGAATCGTCGTCGAAACCATCGCGATCAACCCGTTGGTCGAAGGCAGCACTGCGAAATCGCCTTCGTCCTGGTTCTTGAAGATGTTCGCCTTCGCACGAGCGTAGGCTTCCATGCTGCCGTGCCGCTCGAGGTGATCCGGGCTCAGGTTGGTCAACAGCGACACATGAGGCTTGAAGCTTAGGATCGACTCGAGTTGGTAGCTGGACACTTCGACGACCGCATGGGACGCTTTCACATGATCAAGCACCATGTCGCAGAACGGGTAGCCGATGTTGCCGGTCGATACCGCGTACAGCCCCGCTTCCCGCAGGATGTGTGTGATCCAGCTGACCGTCGTGGTCTTGCCGTTGCTGCCGGTGACTCCGATGACGGTGCCGTAGTAGAACCAGCTCGCCAGTTCCACTTCGCTCACCACCTGCCGGCCGTGGTCCACCAGCCACTCCAGGATCGGCGCGGAGGTTGGAACGCCCGGGCTGACGACCGCGAAGTCCGGCATACGACCGTCGCCGCCGCGATGGCCGCCGGTCTCGTAGTCGATCTCCAGCTCGTCCAGTTGCGCGACATAGGGCTGCACCTCTTCGGCACGCTTCTTCTCGGTTACCAGCACATCAGCGCCGAGCTCCTTCAGCAGACGTGCGGCGGCAATACCGCTGCGACCCATGCCGATCACCCAGACCAGCTTCCCCGCGAGTTCGTCCTCGGAATACAACGGGCTGCTCATGCAGAACCCTCCGTGTCGGATCCGTGAAGCGTCTCCAGCCCACGGACCACTCGTTCCATCCTCATCGCCCTCGATCCCTTCACTACAATCCCCGCTCCCGGCTCGATCAGCTCACCGATCCGTTCCGGGAGTTGTTCGATCGCGTCCGCATTCACCCGGATCGCACCGGGGTGACCCATCAGTTCCGCTTCTTCCGCGGCCCACGCCATGCGCTCACCGACGAAATAGACCAGGTCGATATCGTCCAGTACCGGCATACGGCCGAAAGAACGGTGCAGTTCTTCTTCGTAGGCTCCCAGCTCGTGTACATCTCCCAGCACAGCGATCCGTTGCCCTTCTCGCCGTGCAAGTGTTGTCAACGCCGCCTCGATCGACGGTCCGCCCGCGTTGTAAGCGTCGTCCAGCACCTCGATGCCGTCCGCGAGAGTGACAATCCGCCCGCGCCCTTCCAGCGGCTCGACCGTCGCGAGAGCTGTCAGCGCACTCTCCGGGTCCACCCCCGCCTCCACCGCCGTCGCATACGCCGCCAGTGCGCCGTGGGCGAATTGACGGCCCGGCAGGGCGAGCTTCACCGTCATCCCCTCCACCATCAGTGTCGCGCGTGACCAGGCATCCAACTCCGTCACACGGCCGGCGTAGATCGCGCCGTTGAAGTCCAACGGAGGATCATCCAGGGTGTAACCGACCTTGTGCTCGTTGTCCATTGCGACCTCGATCACCTTCTCATCGTCGAGGTTCACCACCGCGATCCCTTCATTCACACGCAACCATTCGAACAACTCACCCTTGCCCTTCTGGATGTTCTCCGCACTGCCGAATTCGCCGATGTGCGCCTCGCCGATGTTGGTGATCAGGCCGATCTCCGGATAGGCAATCCCGCAAAGCTCACGAATCTCATGCAGGTGGTTTGCGCCCATTTCGATCACGATGTATTTCTCGGTCCCGCTCAGGTTGAGAATTGTAAGCGGCACCCCGAGGTGGTTGTTGCGATTGCCGCTCGTGCCGCCCACTTCACCGCCGGCCGCCAGGGACGCCGTCACCATCGCACGAGTTGTCGTTTTGCCCACCGATCCGGTGATACCTGCGACGGTGGAGCCAAAGGTTGACCGCACTTCACGCGCCAGCGACTGTAGACCGAGCGTGGTCTCGTCCATCACAAACAG
>WJJA01000190.1 GCA_014729955.1 bacterium | reverse complement strand
GTATTACAATACCGCGAATCCTTCGGAACAAAGCAGATGACACAGTTGGGACCGCCCGAAGGGGGAATGAAAAAATGAGTTTGGCCTGGACACAATCTGTGCCGGAGAAAAACTGCATGTCGAGATATTATCTTATTGTTACTATAGTTTTTAGAAAAGAGTGTTCTCTCCATTCATGAAATATTCGGGCTAATCCATCTTGCTCTGATCAAGTGTCGGGCCTATTGCCAGGAGAAAATCCTTCCCGCAGTTGCCGCAATGGTAGGGATAGCGACCAAACAATCGGGACCAGACATTCTTTTCCATGGCAGTAACACGTCTCACGCGCCGAATCTGCTTGGACTGGCAAGATGGACAAAGTGGGTAGTGATAGCGTCTACTCAACCGGTATGGTGTTGAGCGTGCCTTAACACTTCTCTCTACAGGTCGTTGCAGGGCTTTCGCGGAAAAGCGTCGTCCTTTCGTGCGGTATTGCTCGACCAGGTGTTCCAAACGCTCCCACGCCTTGTTCGTTTCCTCCTGGATGGACCGAAACAGTTCGCGTTGGGCTTCCGGTGTCGGCTCTTTAATGATTTCCGGAAACTCCCGGAATTCCGCGCCTTCTTCTGCCGCCAATTGTGAAATGGATTGAACACGGGGCAACAGCATCGGGTAGTATTGAACAAAGCGCTGATACTGACGAAGATCGGTGACGATCAGGATATCCTGCTGTCTGAGCGTACGAAAGTCACCGTGACGGTTCGTATGCTTTGATAGATCGACTCCGAACTCTGATGCCACAGTGACGATGTGGGGAGGATGTTTTAACTCTCTTCCCGCTTCCAGACCGAAGGAACGAATGTCCAAGTCCAGATCGCTTCGTATTTTGGACGCTTTGTACCTGGAACGCAGACAGGCGGCAAGAAACGGGCTGCGAATCATATTCGCCATGCAGATGACGGCAAGAGATATCGGCATCGCTGCTCTCTAACTTGTGAAAACTGAAACTAAATACCAATGTAATACTTCAAGGATTGAAAACACAAAAACCCCAAATCACCATGATTGCCGTCAGAGTCTGCAGTGAAACGGATTTTTGAGAAGAGTGACATCATGGATCGCAGAAGCGCTTATATCTATTCACTGCCGGAACGATTGATCGCACAGGAACCGCTCGCGGATCGGACCTCTTCACGCTTGCTCGTGCTACCCCGTCGAGGCGATGGATTGGACCATGCCCTGTTTCATGAACTTCCAAATTATATGCGTGCAGGCGATGTACTTGTGTTGAACAACACTCGTGTGATCCCGGCGCGTCTGCAGGCACTAAGACCGACCGGCGGCCGCGTGGAATTGCTGCTATTGCGTCCCGACGAACCGGCGGTGTGGCACTGCCTGGCCAAACCGGCTAAACGTGTCCGTGTGGGAGAAGAGCTGGAACTGCCCGGCGCGCGTCGTGCCCGTGTGATGGCGGCCGGTGAGGATGGACGGCGCAAGATTCGCATCGAGCCGGCTGACGGTTTCGATGCCTGGCTTGAAGATGCGGGCAGCCCGCCGCTGCCGCCCTATATCCAGCGAGACGCACGGCCCGAAGATCGTGGACGCTATCAGACGGTGTACGCGGAGCACAACGGTGCCGTTGCCGCCCCCACCGCAGGACTTCATTTTACCCGGGAGCTCCTGGACGTCCTGCGGGAAAAGGGTGTCAACATCGTCTACCTGACCCTCCATGTCGGCATTGGAACCTTCCGTCCGGTATCGGTGGAAAACCTGGATGAGCATGAAATGGATTACGAGCAATACGAGGTTTCCGAAGAATCGGCCTCCGCGCTTAATGGGGCTCGTAAGACGGGAGGACGGATTGTTGCTGTAGGTACCACCGTGGTGCGCACCCTGGAAACGGTGACGGACAGAGAAGGAATCGTGCATCCGGGGCGCGGGGAGACCAACCTCTTCATCCGGCCGCCGTATGACTTCAAAGCCGTAGATGCTCTCATCACCAATTTTCATCTGCCCGGCTCCACGCTGATTATGCTGGTCAGCGCGCTGGCCGGCCGGGAACGTGTGCTTGACGCCTACCGTGAAGCGGTGGCGAAGGAATACCGTTTCTTCAGTTACGGCGATGCGATGCTGATAATGTAGTGGGCTGATCCAATTGAAACGGTCCACCAGCGCCGTTTCTGATCCAATTTGAGTGTCGGGTCAGACCCTGCTGACACCGGCCGGGACTCGTCACACCGTCCCGCAACGCACCGGCAACGTCGAGCCGGGTTTGACGCACGATTGTACCTGCGAGTGACCTGATGTCTGAATGAGTCTTCCGGATGCAATCTCTCATCTTCGCCGGCGTTAAACCGTGACGCCTCGCCCTACTGATCAAATGTTTCGTATATTTGCCTGACTCACATTCTCGCAAGGGAGTACCTTTGTCCGTCTTTCAACTGAAAAGCCGCTTCGAGCCGCGTGGGGATCAAGGTGAAGCGATTGAGCAACTTGTACGAGGGTATCGCAAAGGCCTTGATGCGCAGGTTCTATTGGGAATCACAGGGTCCGGCAAGACTTACACCATGGCCAATGTGATCCGGGAACTGGGATTGCCCACCCTGATCATGAGTCACAACAAGACTCTCGCTGCCCAGCTGTACGGCGAATTCCGTCAGTTCTTCCCGGACAACGCGGTGGAATACTTTATTTCCTACTACGATTACTACCAGCCGGAAGCCTATATCCCGACGACTGACACGTACGTCGAAAAAGAGACCTCGGTCAACGCAGAGATTGAGCGCCTGCGTTTGCGTGCGACCTCTTCGCTGTTCGAACGGGAGGACGTGATCATCGTGTCGTCGGTCTCTTCCATCTACGGTCTCGGTTCGCCCGATGATTACAAGCGGCTCTGTCTTTATATCGAACCGGGCATGGTGATCGACCGCGATGTGATGCTGCGAAAGCTGGTGGATATCCTGTATGAACGGACCAACATGGACCTGCAATACGGGCAGTTCCGAGCGCGCGGCGATACCGTGGAGATATGGCCCTCCTACGATGATGCGCAGATTCGGATTGAGATGTGGGGCGACGAAATTGAATCGATCAACCGTGTGCATCCTGTATCCGGTGAAATCCTGCGACCGATCAAGGGCGCTGCGATCTATCCGAACAGTCATTATGTCTCAGCCGAAGAGCGCACCAAACGTGCACTGACGACCATCCGGGAAGAGCTTGCCTCCG
>WJJA01000189.1 GCA_014729955.1 bacterium | reverse complement strand
GCCTACAATCAGATGGCCTATGAGTATCCTGAACACGATCTCGCTCGGCAGGCGCTTTCGGGTGCAGCAACGAATTATGTGGAAGCCGAGATGTGGCAGGATGCGATCCGTGTACACCTTGAATATGTGGATCGATATCCCGACAAGGAAGACACGAAAGCTTACCTGTTTGAGACCGCAGGCTTTTATCTGAATCTTGACGATGAAGAGCGTGCGATGCAGATTTATGGTGATTTCGCACGTAATTACCCGGATGATCAGCTCACGGTCCAGGCGTATTTCGAGCGTGGCAAGTATTACATGGAAACCGATCGTCTCGACATGGCGGAGGAAGCGTTCCGGGGCACCATTGATGCCCATAAGCGGTTGGTTGCGAAGGGCGGAGTAGGGTATCCGGAATATGCCTCCAAGGCGCTGGATCAGCTCCTCGCCTGGAAATTTGATGAATTTGTCGAAATCGAATACAATCTGCCGCAAAGCGCCATGCGCCGTTCGGAAGAACGCAAAAAAGAGCTGCGCGAAGAGTTGATCGAAGGCTATAAGGAGCTGATTGGATACGGTCGTGAAGAGGCGTTTAAGGCGATTTACCGTACGGCTCAGCTGGATGAGCTGATTGCCAAGGCTGAACGGGAACGTGAGGTCGTGCAGCAGGATTCGGAAACGATTTCGCCGGAGGAATTGGTCCAGGTACAGGAGCGGGCGGATGAAGCCATCGGCTATTATGTCGGTGCACGTGGTCGGTATGAGGAGGCGATAACCAAGTTCGATGAGATTATCTCCGGTACTCTTGAGCCTCAATATGAAAAGATCAGGACGCGCCGTCAGGCCCTGGAAGACACCATCAATGCCTGGCAGCGTCAGGCGTTGAACCAGGATCTGCCCGAGCAGCAGCGGGCTCAGTTGGATTCCGCCCTGATCGATTCGCAAGAGGTGCTTCCGGATGTACGTGAGCAGGCAGAGAAAATGAAGTCATCGATCGAGACAGCGGTCGCATATCGTGACTCTGCCTGCATTCGCATGCCCGCGATCTACCTGATCAACGCCGATATTCAGTTCGATGCCACACTGTCCTATCTCAAAGTACCGGATGAAGGGCAGCGCCGAACGGAGCAGCTGTTCTACCGTCTGCAGGTGTTGAATGCAGCGGTGTTGCCGCAGGTTCGCACCACTGTGGAGATGTACCTCGATGTAGTAAACGCCGCGGACACGCTCAAAGTGTCGGAAGCGATGCAGGACACTTGCGAGGGACGGTACCGTTTCAAGCAGACGGCTCGTGAACGGATCGTTGATGTGACCGATACCCTGTATACATCGTTCAAGGAGCGAATGCAGTTTGCGATTGAAAACGGGTACCAGTTCTATATCACGGTCCATGAGCGTCTGCTGAGTTGGGAAGATGAGAATGCTCGCGCGTACGGGCTGTATGTCGACGAGGTGCCGACGGAAATTATGATTTTCCAGGAGATTGTGAGTGAATTCGGCATTGCGTCTCAACAGATGATGTATAACATCCTTGCCATCGCCTCTCAGGATGAAGAGGGTAAGGATATTTACATGCGGCTGGCGGAGAAATCCCTTAACGATGCGTTGGACAACGCCGAGTTGTTCGAGGGATTCCAGGAACGGTTGCGGGAATTGCAGGATATAAACGAGCGGCAGTTCGAACGAACCTATTTCGTGATTTATCAGGACGCCGTGTACGCCTATGAGGACATCGAGTTGCTGTGGAAAGATTTCATTCTGCGCAATCTCGAAGCTGCCTGGCCGATCGCCGAAGAGCTGTTCTATCGCCCGCAACCGGTGACCAATCAACTCGCCAAGAAACTGGTTGAATACGCACCTTCCGTGTATGCGTACCTGCTGGGCGTGAAGGAGCAGGTCAACTATCAGTACACGAACATTAAAGACTGGTGGGTGACACCGGAATGGTTTGAGGGTTGGGATACAGCCGATGCGGACATGACTCGGTTCCAGCGCCCGATGAAAGGCGAGTTCCCCGGTCCGTTGCAGTTCGTGGACAGCATCCCGGAAATCAAAACCGAAGTTATCGGCCTTTATACGGTCCATTACGACACGACCTTCAAGGATACCCTTGTAGAGGATCCGAACTACGCTCCGGATACGCTTTCAGTAGCGGACACAACGGCTTCCGACACCCTCGCTGCGGCGGACACCCTTGCCGCAGACACGTTGGCCGTGGACACGTTGGCCGCGGACACCACAACAATCGACTCGTTAGCTGTTGACAGCCTTGTTACGGATACCCTGGCGGTGGACACCCTTGCAGTGGATACACTCGCGGCCGACACCATGGCTGTGGAAGATGACACGCTCGCCATGGACGAGTTTGAATCCGACTCGCTTGCAGCGGATTCGCTGGTCGCGGACACGGTGGATACGGTTCCTGAAGGCTACATGATCGACCAGATCGAGACTGTGACCGAACGTCTGGAAAGTGAAGACTCAACGTTCTTTGTTCTGAAGTTCAACATCGAAGACCGTGTGACCTTCGCCGAAATCCAGGCCACCGCCGACGATGATATGAGGATCTTCCTCAATGGCGAGCAAATGCTCGAGGATATTCCTGAGGATACGACGGACTGGAGCTTTGTAGATTTTGTCGAAGTTACCAATTACCTAGTGAAGGGCGAAAACATCATCTCGGCAGAGGTGGTGAACCCGAACCGATCATCAGGCGGATTGTGGCTGCGGATGGTGTACAACACCATTCCGGAAATCAAAGAAGGCATGGATGTAGTGCTTCCGGGCGAAGGGGGACAGTCTTCCCTGCCTTCCGGTGGTGAGGGGATGGCCCAGGAGCAGATGGAGCAGGAACCTTACGAGGATATGCCGGTCGACCAACCGCTGCAGGAAACCATCCCTCCGGCACAATCCGAGGAAGAGACACAGCCGGCCGATCAACCAGCTGATACGACTCCGGTTGACGATACCGCGCCGTCGGAAGAAACCTATCAGGACACGTCCGGGATGGGCGGAGTTGACGAACAGCCCGCCATCGAAATGGAGCAGCCGGATGCGATGCCGTCCGATGATATGCCGGGCGAGGAAAGCGCCGGTGAGTTCGAAGGTATGGATGACACATCCGACGACCTTATGGAAGAGGATCTCAGCGGGGAAGAGACGACGGTAGAAGACACGCTCGAAGGCGATATGATGCCGGACGAGGGTATCGAGGGAGAGGAAGAAGTTCAGGACGAGACGACCCTGGAAGAGGCTGCAGAGGACACGTCGGAGACCCCCTCTGAAGAGCCTTCCGATGAACCGCTTGACGAAGAAGAGGGGGGTTCGGAGGTATCTCCGGCAGATACCACGGCGCAGGACGATCCCGAAGCGCCGCTCGAGCAACCGGATGAATCGGAAGAGGAAGACGAGGGTGGTGAAGAGCCGGACACAACATCCACATCGAATGAATAGGGCGTGTCCTTCGGCGGGAGAACCGTCTTATTCACAACTCGGCATGGAGGCTCGGTGGAGCACGAATCGATGATTCTTTGAGAATCGGCTTGTGTTTCAGCGGGTAGATGAATGATTTTGGAGCCATCATGAAGAGCATTCGGCACATACTTCTTTTCCTTGGTATACTTGCGGCGATCCCGGCGCTATCATATGCTCAGGGTCAGGTCCTAAGCCTTGAGACGATTGAAATTAAGGGGGAAGCGGCGGAGCCGCTTGCGATTATCAATATCTCGCGCACTCGCCCGGAATATGATTCCGCATACCTGCAACGCGACTACACGGACGAATTGATCCCGACGGAGGATGATCTCTTTGCCCCGCCGGAAGATCAGACGTCGCCGAAAAAAATGGAGGAGCTGAAGGCACTGCTTGCAAAGGAAAGGGTTGAGGATTATATTTCAGCGCCTTCTGAATCCAGTGACGACTAGGTTTTATCCATATTTCGAAAACTTCAACAGCATGTGAACAACCGTAGGAGACCGGTTCCATGATTGACACTTTTTTCCAATCCTTCAGCTTGGATTCACCGGGTTATGTATTTATGTGGATCCTGCTTCTGATGCTGGCTTGGATGTTTGCCCTGGCAATCGAGCGGTATATCTCGATTTACGCGCGTGCAAACGTAAATGCTGATCGTTTCATGGCTGAGATCCGCAAGTATATCAAGGCGGGAGATTACAAGAAGGCGATTTCGCTCTGTAAATCAGCCGGTAATCGTGCCCTTCCAAAGGTTGTGCAGGCAGCTTTGGAAGAAGCGGAAAAGCGTGAATTGATTGACTATCGCGCGGTGCAGAACGCGATTGACGAGATGACGCTGGAGCTGATTCCGGAACTGCAGAAGCGGACAAACCTTCTCGCGATGATCTCGAACGTGTCTACACTGACCGGTCTGTTGGGAACGATTTACGGTCTGATTCTTTCGTTCGCGGCGGTCGGTGGTGCAGGCACAGCGGGCGGCGGCGACCCGAGCCAGGTGTTGGCACAAGGTATTTCCGTGGCGATGCAGACGACGATGTTCGGTCTGATTGTGGCGATTCCGGCGATTGTCTTCTATACCTTCATCAACACGAAGACCAGTAACATCATTGAGGATATCGACGAGCACTCGGTGAAGTTGATTCACCTGCTTACCGGAGGTCGATAAGTGGCATTCAAACCGTCCGATAAGAGGAAGGCGCCGGCAGAGGCTCCGGAACTCAACATCATGCCTATCATGAACTTGATGGTGGTGTTGATTCCGATGCTGCTTTCGCTGACTCAGTTTATCCAGTTGGCGCTGATGCAGTACAACCCTCCCCCCGTGGAAGAGGTTGGCGAAGGCGACGACAGTGATTCCGGGGACGGTGGAAGCAGCGACGCACCTGCCAAGTTGGATCTTCTGCTGAATATTACGGAAGAGGGATTCGAGCTTTCGATGTTCGGCAAGACCAAGGGTGATGACTTCGTAGCGATTCCGAAGGTACCCTTGACCATCCAGGGACAGACCGCAACCGGCCCTGACGGGCAGCCCATGATGGTTTTTGACTATGACAAGCTTCATGAAGAGCTTGTACGGGTTCGCAAAGAAGTGATCGGTGATCCCATTCATGAGGAAGAGATTACCGACCCTGAGACAGGCGAAATATCTGTTAAGCAGGTATTCAAGTACGAAGATGCTCAGCAGATCAATATCGCCGCAAAAGGTGACACTCCATGGCAGGTACTGGTCAGTGTCCTGGATGAGCTTCGTACGTACAAGGTGGATTCCGGGGTCACAAACCCGAGCGGAGAGCCGGTAATGGTGGACCGTCCGCTCTTCCCTGTGCCGCGTTTGGGTCAGTTGCAGTAACACCGCCTTTGGGCGATGGATTGGATTCACATTTAGATGCGGTCATTTGGTACGCACTCTGCGTTGATTCTGCCGTGTCGGGTGTGAGTATTTAACGACTGGAGTCGAAACCATGGCGTTTGCTCCTTCAAAGCGACAAAAACATAAGAAGGATGAAGATACGAAGCTCAATTTGAGCTCCATGATGGATATGATGACCATCATTCTTCTCTTCCTTCTGAAGTCGTTCTCGGCTTCGGGTCAGCTGATGCAACCCGCGCCCGGCATTGAGCTGCCAGAATCAACAGCTGACATGCAACCGAAACAGGTGCTTGCCTTGTACCTGATGCCGAACCAGGGCCTGATCCTTCATAAGGAAGGTGAGGCGTTTGAGAATCTGCCTGTGATTGCCCCTGTGGATGAACTGCAGGTCGAAGAGGATGTGATGGTTCCCGCGTTGGAGTCTCTGATTTACGATCGTAACGAAACCAACGCCGGTCTCAATCTTCCACCGATTGAAGAGGTCACAATCCAGGCAGATCAGGGGGTGCCGTACTCCTGGGTGTTGAAGGTTGTGCAGACAGCCAGTGGCGCGGGTATTGCAAAATTTGATTTTGTAATCCAGCAAAAGAGTTAGACCCGGGAGGCAAATCAGTGGCACAACAAGCGGCAGCATCCAAAAAAGAGGCGTTCTCGAGCTTCCCGAAAGAACTGGAACAACACTTTACCGATAGTATCGATCGGGAATTCGCGATCATCTTTCTGGCCACGTTCCTGGTCTTCTTCGGTTTAACTTATTGGCGTCAGTCTCTTCCGCCGAAGGAGTTATCCCAGGAAGATATTGAAAAGATCATGCGCAAGATTTACCAGGTTGAGCAGCCGAAGGTGATCAAGAAGACCGTGACCACCGATGAACCGAAGCAGGCGAAAGCCCGCAAGGTTGAGGACGTGGAAGAGGTCAAGCAGACCGCGGAGGAGCGCGCGGAGCGTCGCAAGCAGCAGCGTGAAGCGCGTGCGGCCAAGCGTGCTCAGGCGATGCAGGCGGCACGCAGTCGCGGTATCTTCGCGCAGGCAGGTGCGGTGTCCAGCGGACGTCGTCGAGGCGGCGGTGGTAAAACCCTCGGCGGAGGCGGTCTGGGCGGTGTCAGCGCATCAGGATTGTCCGGTATTGCGCGTGGAACCGAAGTCGCAAAGGTTGAAAAACTGCGCGGCGGCGGCGCAATCATGGAGGGCGCGGGTGATATTGATATCTCCGAGCTTTCTCTTGAGGACATCGAGCTGATCCTGGAAGGTTCATCCGTTGAGGTCGAGGAGGTGCCCGAAGTTCGCGGTGCGGCTGCGTCCTCAGCCGCTCGAAGCGCCGATGCGATTCAGGGCGTTATCCGCGGCGAAACGCGTGTATTGAAGAACTGCTACAACACGCAGAAAAAGAAGGATCCGAACCTTCGCGGGCGTATTACGGTACGCTTCACGATTGAAGCGAATGGTTCCGTATCACGTGTCCAGGTGCGCAATTCCGAGTGGACCAACTCAGCACTTGGTCGTCGTGTTGAACAGTGTGTGCGTCAGCGTGTCTCCCGCTGGCGTTTCGACCCGGCGGAAGGCGATGTGACCACAGAGTTCCCGCTTCTGCTGACCTGATTCATTTCGAACCATAGGTTTTCAAGGGTCGCCCTGCGCTGATACGGGCGGCCCTTTTTACTAGCCGGAAAGGATAAGAGGGTTGACGGTATACAGGACGCATACTTGTGGTGAGCTGAGACAGTCGCACGCAGATGAGCGTGTGGTATTGAGCGGTTGGGCGGCGCGTATTCGGGACTTGGGCGGTTTGATATTCCTGACGGTGAGGGATCGATACGGTCGTACCCAGGTTGTTTTTGATCCGGACCGTTCGGAAGAGCTGGTTCTCGAGGCCAAGCGTGTTCGCCAGGAATGGGTGGTTCGCATTGAAGGGATGGTTCGTACACGGCCGGAGCAGGATCGCAATGCAGATATGCCGACGGGAGACATCGAAGTCGTTGCAGACCGGCTCGAAGTGCTTGCGTCCTGTGAAACTCCTCCCCTGCTACCGGAAGATGATTTCGTGCCGTCGGAAGAGCATCGTCTACGGCACCGCTTTCTCGATCTCAGGCGTGCACGGATGCAGAAAATCCTTGTTACACGGCACAATCTGCTGCAGACCGTCCGTCGTGTGCTGTCGAAACAGGGTTTCCTGGAGATCGAAACGCCGTATCTGACCCGGTCCACGCCGGAAGGGGCACGTGACTTCATCGTTCCCAGCCGATTGCACCCGGGGCAGTGGTACGCGCTTCCCCAGTCACCCCAGACGTACAAACAGATCCTGATGGTGTCGGGGTTTGACAGGTATTTCCAGGTGGTTCGCTGTTTCAGGGATGAGGACTTTCGAGCGAACCGTCAGCCTGAATTCACACAGATTGATATCGAAGCGGCGTTTGTGGACGAAGAACAGATCCGTGAGACAGCCGAAACGCTGATGAAAGCGGTGTTCGAGCAAGCTCTGGAGATTCCGTTTCCAACAGCGGTCCCGAGGATGACCTACCGCGATGCGATGCAGCGATACGGCACAGACAAACCCGACACCCGATACGGGCAGGAGCTGGTTGATCTGACGGATCATCTTGCAGGACATGGTTTCGGCGTCGTGGATGGGATCTCGAAAGCCGGCGGTGGGGCGGTCGGTTTGTGCGTGCAGGGACAGGCGGCTGTGAGTCGCAGCTGGATCAAGAAGTGGGAAGAGTTTGTGAAGCAGCGGGGCCTGGGAGGATTGATGCCTCTGCGCGTGCAGGAGGACGGTAGTTGGGCGAATCCCCTGGGAAAATTCATCCCGGCCGAGCAGTTGCAGAAGGCGGCAGACGCGTTGCAGATGGGTGAGGATGATCTTGGCCTGATCGCGTTGGACAAGGGCATGCGTCGTTTCGAAGTAATGGGCATGCTCCGGTCCGCCCTGGCACAGGAATTGGGATGGATCGATGAATCCCGCCATGAGCTGTTGTGGGTAACCGATTTTCCGCTGGTGGAATGGAACGAAGAAGAAGAGCGCTACGATGCTCTGCATCATCCGTTTACGGCACCTCGGTACGAAGAATGGGAGCGGTGGCGTGAGACGGATCCGTCACGCATTATGAGCCGTGCGTATGATCTTGTGTGGAACGGTCATGAAGTGGCGGGCGGCAGTATCCGTATTCATGATCGGACCTGGCAGGAAAAGGTGTTCGGCTTGATTGGTCTATCACCGGAAGAGGCATCAAAACGTTTCAGTTTTCTCATGGAAGCACTTCAATACGGTGCTCCTCCTCATGGGGGCATTGCGTTTGGATTTGATCGCATGGTGATGTTGGCAACCGGAGAAACGTCCATTCGCAATGTAATCGCATTCCCGAAAACAACTGCCGGAATGGCGTTGTTTGAAGGGGCACCTGGTGTTGTAGATGAGGATCAGTTGCATGAATTGCATCTGCAGGAAATCAAACCAAAGGGAGAAACGGGAGAAAACGACTGATGTCAGGGGTTATATAGTCTCGTTACCCTTGACATGAGGTGGTTTGCACCATTACCTTGATCGACAGCGTGCATGCAAAAACCAGAAGGTTTTTATACTTTGTTAGAATTGTTTACCGTTTGGTCCTAAACACGTCGGGGACTCACATGAGAAACATCGGCGGGAAGCTTCTGATCTTGTTGATCGTTGCCTTCATGGTGGCGTTCGCAGGAGTCGGATGTACGAAGTACGCCAGCGAGGAAGACCTTCAGACCCTTGAGCAGCAGCGCCAGGCGGCGTTGTCGGCGGAAAAGAAGGTAACGGAGCTGGAACGTAAGAAAGCCGACCTGGAGCGTGAGAAGGCCGTACAGCAGAGCAAGGTAGATGCGGCGAAAGAAGAGAAGGCCAAGGTTGAGCAGCGGATGCAGGAGCGAGGCACCGCTGAAGAGCAACCGGAGAGCCAGATGATGGAAGGAGGGCAATGATGCGTACAATGATCGCTATAGTTGCCGTCCTGGTTCTTTTCGCTGCCGTCGTACCTGCGCAGGCTCAGCAGAAAATGAAGTATGAGGACTACCTGGTTGAGCTTGAGAAATGGCAACAGCGTGAAGCGGCTGCACAGGAGCGGATCGCAGGATTAGAGGAAGAGATCGCCGCGCTGGAATCGGACATTGCCGCACTGGAAGAGGAAGAAGCGGAAACCTGGCAGTCGATCTACGACATGCTTGATACCAGCCGAGACCAGGTTGACACCTTCCATGCGAAACTCGACGACCTTGAAGCTCGTATCCAGAAGGCGGCCGCGATGAGTCCGGCTGAGCTGTACGAGAACATGGAGCTGCTGGACGAACTTGAAGCGGAGCTGGCGAGCCTGGAGGCGAGACCGGAAGCGCTTCTGACGAGCAGCGTGAAGAAGCTGGATCGCATGCGTTCCACCTTGGCCGCCGCGCGTTCCAAGGGAGAGAGCTACGAGCCGCCCAGCAAGACTCACACCGTCATCCGCGGCGACTATCTCTGGAAGATTTCGGGCATGTCGAAGTATTACGGCGACCCGATGAAATGGATGCGGATCTATTCATTCAACGTGGACCAGATCAAAGATCCGAACCTGATCTTCCCGAACCAGAGATTAACCATTCCGATGGCTGTGGACCGGAAGCACTATATCGTTGCGAAGGGTGACTTCCTGTACAGCATCGCCAAATCGGTCTACGGTGATCCGTTCCAGTGGCGCAAGCTGTATGACTCTAACATGCAGGCACTGTATTCGGAAGATCCGAACCTGATTTATCCGGAAACGATTATCAAGCTGCCCGGTCGTTGATCGGTCAGTGAAAACAGGTACCCATCGCGGCCCGCATCGTTCCCGGAACGGGGATGAGCAGGCCGCGTTTTTTTCATGACAAACGGAGTATTTTGGACACGCATTTTGTCATCGATCTGCCGTCGGGTTCGATGGTGGATATACTCGGGCAGGAAGACCGTCATCTACGGCGTCTGGATGCCTCGGTTCGTTCCAATCTGGTCGTGCGGGGCGATCAATTGCATGTGCACGGTCCAATCGAAGAAGAACAGCGGATACGTGACGTGCTCCGAGACATGATTGAGATGAGTCGCACCGGGGCGGTGGATGCATCGGGTGTGGATGCCGCATTGACACTCGCAGGGTTCCATCCGGGCGGCAGCGGAACAGTGAAAGACAGTTCGGAGGCGGTCATTGTTTATGAACGTCCCGGATTGGTTGTGAAAACACGCAGCCGGAACCAGCGTGAATATGTTGAATCCGCACGAGAGGCGGACCTGACATTCGCAGTTGGTCCGGCAGGTACGGGTAAGACGTATCTTGCCGTCGCGTTGGCGGTACGTTCCTTTACCGCGGATGAAGTGGATCGGATTATTCTCGTGCGACCTGCAGTTGAAGCCGGAGAAACCCTGGGCTTTCTGCCCGGAGATTTGAAGGAAAAGGTTGATCCGTATTTCCGTCCGTTGTATGATGCCTTGATGGATATGATTCCGCCGGAGAAGGTGAAGCGTTTCATGGATCAGAACCGCATCGAAGTGGCTCCACTGGCCTATATGCGCGGTCGGACGCTTTCCAATGCATTTGTTATCCTGGATGAGGCACAAAACACCACAAGTGAACAATTGAAGATGTTTCTGACCCGGCTCGGGCATGGCTCCAAGGCGATTGTGACCGGCGATCTCACACAAATCGACCTGATGGACAAAGATCGTTCCGGACTTGCCCAGGCGCTGGTGCTGCTGCGAGATATCCAGGGCATACGCTTTGTTAGCCTGGAAAGCACGGATGTAGTTCGTCACGGCCTTGTGCAGCATATCATTCGTGCTTATGACCGCGAAAGCGGTAACAGTGAGATGTCATGAGCGAATCCGGCGAAAAGAAAGCGGGGAAACGCCTGTTTTTTATAGGTTATCCCGCCCTTCCTCTGTTGCTGCTGGCGGCCTTGACCGCCGGTGCCGTCTTTCTCTTCCCCCATCAGAGCGCGTTCCGATATTCAGAGTACAACGTCGGTTCGATCAGCCGTGAGGAAATCATTGCGCCGTTCACATTTGAAATCCTGAAAAGCGATGCAGAATTGGCGGCAGAGCGGGAAAATGCACGAGAAAACGTTCTGCCGGTCTACATGCACGTGGATACGGTTCGCAGCAGAAATATTGAGCAACTTACGGCAGTGATGAATGCGCTTCGGGAATTGGGCGAACAGTTTCCTGCGGGTGATGATGCATATCTGCCGGGGCAACGTGACAGCCTCTTCAAAGCGGCAAGAACCAATTTACGCCTGGAGCACGGTGTCGAGTTTTCCCCGGATTCCTGGCAATACATCAAACGGCACCTGGAAGCGGGTGCGATGATGGTCGATGAGGGGTACCCGGCCCAGTCGTCGTTACAGATGATCCTGCAGGAGTTGTACAGCCGCGGGATATTGAACAAACCGAAAGAAAAGGTGGAATCACGCAACGGCCGCATACGGCTGATCGTCGAAGGGGAGGAGCGCACGGTCGATCTCGCCGACTTGTTCGACCCGTCGGACGCTCGCAACGAGGCTCTGGGTTGGCTGCAGACCACGTTTCGGGACCTGGGGAGCGCGGAGGCGGATTCTGCCATCAAGGCCGGCTTTGAACTGCTGGTGCCGTTTATCACCCCGAATGTGATGTATGCCGAGTCCGAAACACAGGCCCGTCGCAGGGAGGCGGAAGCGAAAACGCCGGTGGTGAAGGGGATTGTGCTCAAGGATGAGCGTATCATCGATTCCAATGAAAAGATTACGGAAAAGCATATTGAAATCCTAAGATCGATGGAAGTAAAGCGTATGGAGCTGGCGGCGGAAGCCTCCGGATTCCTGCGTCTGTTACCCTGGTTCGGCCGCGTTCTGAT
>WJJA01000188.1 GCA_014729955.1 bacterium | reverse complement strand
TACATCGATGACACCCCCTACCTGTTCCTCGGTCTGGAACGCATGGGCGGCTTCATGGTGTACGACATCTCCGATCCTGCCGAGCCGCAATTCGAGACCTACGTGAACAATCGCGACTTCAGTGTGACCGTTGATCCGGACAATCTCGAAGCGGTCGGCGATCTCGGTCCTGAGGGGCTGGTTTTTATTCCCGCCGCGGACAGCCCTAACGGCAACAATCTGCTCGTGGTTGCAAACGAGGTGAGCGGTAGTGTTTCGATCTGGGAAGTAACTGTCGAGACAAAGGTCGAGGAACAGACGTCTTCCCCTGCAATACCTTCAACACTCCCCCTGTCGGAAGCCTATCCGAATCCGTTCAACCCGACTACGAACATTGACCTTACGCTCCCGAACAGCGCCCGCATCCGTGTGGAACTGTTCGATATTACGGGCCGTCATGTCCGTTCCATTGCACGCGGAGCCTATTCCGCCGGCACCTGCACCTTCACCATTGATGCCGTCGGTCTCGCCTCCGGCAGTTATTTTGTCCGTGCCGACGCCACCACGGGCGGGCATGCTGTACGCAGGATCACCCTCACGAAGTAGAGACAGCTGCCACCTCGAGGATGCAAACACGCCGGCTGTGCGGAGTGCACAACCGGCGTTACATTTTTAATAAAACGTTCCGCGCCTGCAAATGGACCGGCAGATAACCTGTACGGGCGCTTTCTCATGCGTGGATGTCGCCGAATCACAGCAGAAAACCCGAAGCGATCTGCTTCGGGCCGGGTCATTATGTTTCGAGGCTTCCAGGTACAAAGCATCCTCGAGTGCGGCATGCTTTCACGAGGGATTCAGCATGTCCTTGTCCATCCCGCACACAGGGCAGGTCCAGTCGTCCGGCAGGTCTTCCACCTTCACGCCTTCCGCTTCCTCATCGTAGATAAAACCGCATACGCTGCATGTGTACTTCATCGTTTCAGCTCCTTCTCACGACCGCATGGAACCACTACAAATCCGTTTCCAAATTCGCCGGTTCATAGTACTCTTTCGGATGCGCGCAGCAGGGGCATTTTTCCGGCGGTTCGGTACCTTCGTGAACATAGCCGCACACGCTGCATTTCCACAGAATGGGCGTATCGCGCTTGAAAACGGTGCCGTCCTTGACACGTTGCAGCAGCTTGCGATAGCGGTCGCGGTGATGCTCTTCGACACGAGCGATCATGCGAAACAGCACGGCTGCTTCCTTGTTCCCCTCTTCCTCCGCCTGCTTCGCGAAGTCGGGGTACATCTCCGTGGTTTCGAAATGTTCACCGTCTGATGCCGCCTCCAGGTTGGCGGCGGTGTCGCCGAGCTTGCCCATCATCTTGAAATGGTCTTTCGCATGACGCTTCTCGTTCTCTGCGGTCTCTTCGAACAGCTTGGCGATGTAATGGTACCCCTCTTTGCGTGCAACGGCTGCGAAAAAGGTGTACATGTTGCGAGCCTGCGATTCACCGGCGAATGCCTCCTGCAGATTCTCCGTCGTTTTACTCATGTGGTCCTCCCCACGGTGTATGTGAAATCTTGAACGAAACACCTCATCCTGTTGCACTACCGCATCCGTCCGCCCGGGCTTGCTCAAGCCTTCTCACGCAAACCGCACGCCCTTCCCATGCTATGTCGACTCAACGTGACGCGCCTGTCCCCTCACTACGTCCCGCTACCCGATGCATCATTTGCATTCATGCATTCACGGCAGATCCCGCTCAGCACGATACGTTTCCGTTCAACAATGAAATCATTTTGCACTTCGGGCGGTATCGGCATGTTATCAGCTGCATCGCTGTAAAAATCGATAATCTTCCCGCAGCGGTCGCAGTGGAGATGATGGTGCGATCTCGTGTTGGGGTCGAAACGGCGCGGCCCGCCCTCACCTTCTACGATGTTCAGGAGTCCCATATCGTGAAAGGAATGGAGGGTACGATTCACGGTATCGATCGAAACATGCGGCATATCTCGTGCAATCCATTTATGGATCTCGGAAGCCGTCGGGTGGTCGCCGTGTTCCAGCACGGCTTTGTAGATCGCGCTTCGCTGCGGAGTGATCCGCAAGCCCGCCTCCCTGCAGGCAGAGAAAAACTGATCGAGGGATTCTTGCATGTGGCGTTCTTGTTGCATATCTGAAGTATATAAGAAACGCTCTTATATAGCAAATCACTCCGCCCGGTTAGGGGAGTAGAACGATTGATCAAGCGACCATAGGCGAAATGCAATCGGGGTAAGGGGTTTTTACTCAGCAGACCTGCCGGAGTGAGACCTTGCCACACGACCGACGTAAAAGCCGTCCTCGCCGGACTGCTGGTATAGCGGCAGGAAAACAAAACCGTTGTCAGGAGAATGAATGTAGCCGTGATTGTCCTGGGCAATCACTTGCCCGCGCTCCACGCGGTCGAAATTTCTAAAGCCGGGCTTCATGACAAAACTCTCTTCGGGACGGACACCGTGCCGATGAAACAGCTCGATCTCGCGAGGTATGGACATATCTGCAGGGATCGCGCTTTCAGGCATTGTCGCGGGGTATTTCTCGGTCGGTTCGACCATGTCGAGTGCACGCAGGACCGTCCACACCGCGATCTCGTGAATGCATGCGGATGCCTCATCGTCATGTCGGCCGGCTTCAAAGGCCATCGCGGAGAGGCCGTGCCGTTCAGCAAAGGAGAAAAGGCTCCCCTGGAAATATCCCTTCGGGTCATGCACACTTGGCGCATTCAGCTCATCCTGTATCGCCTGGAATTGCTTCCCCTGCCCGCCGATGACGAACGGCAGGCTCGGGGCGGATGAGGTGTGCAAATCCATCAGAAACGGCTCGCCGCTCGCCTCGTCAAGAGCATAATTGAGTACTCCAAGCAGCTCCAGCATCTCACGATCCTCGCTGCAGTACAGGCTCTCGCGCGGCGTTTTTCGGACCTCTTCCACGTGCTCTTCTGCCCAGATACGGTTCAGATCACGGTCGATATAGCGTTTCACCAATGCCAGTGCGGTAAGATTGCCGCGAAAGGCGAAGACATCACCTCGTCGCAGGTTATCGGCGGCACGCAGAGTCTTCATTACGTTCTGCGCAGCATGCACCCCCATAGGTTCGTTGCCGTGAAGACCGGCAGTGAGAATGAGGCATGGACCGGGATTCGGACTCTTTGCGCGTCCAATCCATCGCAAGCGGACACGGCGGGGATCGGTCGGAGCAAAGATCGCCGGGTCAAAACTATCGTCCCATACAGTTTCTACAAAGGAAATCATGCCTGTTTCAATCTCTGGTTAAGGAAAGGAACCGATGCAATATAGTAAAGAACACAGCGCGCAAAAGCAGATCCTCGAGGAAGCCCCGCCACTGACTGCAGCGCTCCTATTCTCTCAGCTTCTGCTCGAGCAGATTGGCCGCGATGGCGAGGAAGCGATCTTCCGTGACAACTCCGATCAGTTTTCCTTCCTTGACCACCGGGAGGCAGGAGATCCTCTTCTCACGCATGATCCTGATCGCATCCAGGGTCAGCGTTTCCGGGCTGACGGTGATCGGATCCTTCACCATGACCGTGCTCACGGGCGCGGAATGTCCTTCTTCCTGCGGAATCGGCTGCCCCACCAGGCGCAGCATGTTACGGTGCGACACGAGCCCGAGCAGGTGATGACGTGCATCCTCGACCATGATGTGCCGGATCCGGTTCCACAGCATCATATTCGCAACCAGGTCAATGGGCTCGTCCGGCCCAACGGTGAACAGGTCGGTAATCATGTATTGATCGACACGAAGGTAATTGCTTTTCCAGCCTCCTCCCTCCTGCAGCACCGCCGGCGACCAGGTATGCACAGGCTCACCCGTCTGTTGCCGCTTGACCATCGCCGCGGTCAGGGCATGCAGCTTCTCCCAGGTCGGCGCCGGATCGTCCATGCGTGCAAGCGATTGGACCAGCCAGTTCGCACCGGTCTGCTCGGTTTTCACTCGCTCTTCGATCACATCGAGATAGCGTGTGACGTCGTCCGAATCGATATCGGACGCGCGCAGTCCGTCTCGCGCCATCGGCAGCAGTTCCTGCAGGATCAAATCGTTGGCCGCGTATCGTTTCCCGTCCAGCCACTGAAACCGTGCCGCAAGACCATGCCGGGCAGCCGAGAAGAAATTGTCCTTTGCATCGTCAAACTGCATCCGTGTACGCACATCCTCAACCTGCATTCCCATGCCGCTCATCAATCCAAACCAGAACGCCGCATTGGCGACCTCGTCGATCACCGTCGGCCCGGAGGGCAGCACACGGTTCTCAATGCGCAGGTGAGGCTTTCCGTCCAGCACCCCGTAACAGGCGCGATTCCAGCGGTAGACGGTTCCATTATGCAAACGCAGGGCACTCAACCTGGGGGCACGTCCCGCCTCGACCGCCTCCCCCGCATCTTCCTCGATATCCACCGCGAAAAGAATCTTGTAACGGGTGATATCTTCACGATAAATGTCCAGCACCGAGTCGTCCACCCAGT
>WJJA01000187.1 GCA_014729955.1 bacterium | reverse complement strand
GTCCGGTCCTTCTCCCCACACGACTCGAAGGCCTTCCGGGTTGAAGGTGGGTATGATATACGTTTCGAGCTGAAAGCGTCGTTGCCGCCAGTCGCCTCCGGGTTGAGTCACGAGCTGCTCGGCCATCTGGTAGATCAGTTCAATCCCGATGACCTCTTCAGCGTGGATTTGTGCAAAGTACAACACGGTCGGGCGATTATAATCGGTGTAGGCGTCGTTTGAGATTTTCACCAGGTAGACAGGAAGAGAATCCTGCTGGCTGTGACCGATGGAATCGATCTTGACACGTTCAGGAAACTGGTCCTGGAGGTCGAAATAGGCTTCGTACAAGGCATCGAGGTTGTGGTAGCAGTCCGGGTCCGGTTGTGCCGATGCCATGGACGGCAGCAGGAGCAACAGTGCAAGCAGCATCGTCAGGTTCTTCATGCGGTAACTCCGTCTTGGGGTGTGCGGTACATGTTGTAATTTAGAAGATGTAAGATAAGGAAACCAAAGGGGTATGCAAATCCCGGGACGCAATCAGTGCCGGGGGTACCTCTTCAACCGGCGATTGTTGCAGCGCGATGGAGTGAGCCGTACGTTACCAGCATGCTACGACGACGACCTATTCTGCTGATTGTGGGTTTCTTGACAGCGTGCGCCGCTTTCGCTCAGGACACGGGCCACTATCCCTTTGAGCCGATCGGTTCCCGTGAGACGGCAATGGGCGGCGCAACGGCTGCGATGAGCGCTTCCCCTGCATCGATGTATCATAATCCCGCTTCTCTGGTATGGCACAAAATTGCCATCGGCGCGGGCGGGCAGCCTTATTCCACAGACCTCAACAAACTGTTTCGCTCATGGTGGGTCCACCTGTATAACGAAAACACAACCTACAATGTTCCATTCGCAATGGTTCTTCAGGGTTGGGATGAACCCGGACCGAATCGCAATGCCATGATCGGTCTTCCCATCGCGTATGGTTACAATCCGCGCGTTCCCGCTGCCGTGCACCTGAAATGGGGATGGGAACGCAAGCTGGGGGGTGAATGGGTTGGACAACCACTCGCAGATCTGGGTTTTCTCGCACGTGTTTACAGTGGTTTCACAATGGGGCTCGTTTTGCGAAATCTTACCTGGGAAAAGCATCGGCTCAATACCATGCAACAGCGATATGATTTCGGTGTACAGTACGGAGGCGGCCCGATTACACTCAGTTTTGCCACACGACTGCGAGAGTGGGACGATTTCAAAAGTATTGATGAAAAATGGCGCTGGGGAATGGAAATCGTTCCCGGTGGTATCTTATCCTTTAGGGGCGGATATGCGGAGTCGGAGGCGGATCGCTGGTATACAGGGGGGGTCGGGTTACGGGCACGAGGGGGTGAGTCCACCACCGGGTCGACGACCTTCGATGTGGGCCCGTCCGCACTCGCACCGTTTGAGTTCAATTACTCCCTTGTCTACCGTGAAAGCGATGCACAAATCACCCACTTTATCAGCTATGTCTATTTTGTTCCCAATTGATCATTCGGATTCAGCTACTGAAAGTCCAAGTGATAAAGGATGAGTGCGATGAACATTCCCTACCGTTTCATCACTATCGGCGATCAAACCGTGCGGATTCCGGATTTCAAGCGGATGTTGCCCGGCGGATCCACTGCGATCCTGATCGTCCTGTTGGTCATTTACCTGGCAACAGGGATCTACGTGGTCGGTCCTGATCAAGCCGGCGTGATCCGAACGTTTGGTGAGTACACCCGTACAGCGACATCCGGCCTGAACTACCACCTGCCGTGGCCGATTGAATCCGTCGACAAACCGAAAATTACGGAGGTAAAGCGACTGGAAATAGGCTACCGGAGCGTCTCAAGAGGCAACCAGTCGCGTGTGATCGATATCCCGGAAGAGTCGCTGATGCTAACCGGAAGCCTGAATATTGTCGACATCGATCTGATTGTGCAATATAAAATCAAGGATCCGGTACGCTACCTCTTCGTGGTACGCGATGTTCCGAACACGATTCGCATGGCCACAGAAGCGGTCATCCGCCAGGTAGTCGGTCAGCATACCATCGATGAAGCGCTGACAACAGGCAAAGGCATGATCCAGGTGGAAACGTTGGAAATGCTGCAAAAGATCCTGGATAACTATGAGTGCGGTGTGACGGTCATCCAGGTGCAGTTGAAGGATGTCTACCCACCGGAAGCGGTCGAAGATGCGTTCCGGGAGGTGGCATCTGCAAAAGAAGACAAGGCACGATTGATCAATGAAGCTCAGGGATATGAGAACAACATTGTGCCGAAAGCACGCGGTGAGGCCGAGGAAATGGTTCTGAAAGCGGAAGCGTTCAAAGCCGAACGTGTCACACGAGCGGAAGGCGATGCGTCAAAGTTCCTTTCAGTGCTTGAGTCTTACCGACGGTCACCGCGGGTGACCCGGCAGCGCATGCTGATCGAAACCATGGAAGAAGTCCTGCCGGGAATGAGGAAGTACATCCTCGAGACAGACGGAGGCGACATCCTGAACGTAATCGGCGCGCAACTTCCCGTTAAAGAGCTTTCGAAGGGAGGCAACTGATGAAACGGCGCACATTGATCGCAATCCTCGTGCTGATCGGCCTGATTGCCGTGAACACGGTCTTCTATACCTTGGATGAAACAGAACAGGCGCTGGTGCTGCAATTCGGAAAGCCTTTGAAAACGGTGACCGAACCGGGCCTGAAGGTAAAACTGCCCCCGCCGTTCAATACCATTGAGTTTTTCGAACGACGTTTGCTGATCTACGATATGTCACCGAATGTGATTGTCACACAGGACAAGAAGAACCTGGTGGTCGACTCGTATGCGCGCTGGCGCATCACGGACCCCTTGCTGTTCCGTCAGACGGTGCGAACAGAAGCAGCTGCACAGGCACGTCTGGACGATATCATCTATTCCGATCTCCTCCGTGAACTCGGTCAACATGAGATGGAGGAGATTGTTTCCACGAACCGTGAAATCATCATGGAAGCGGTGACCAAGGAAGCCGCTCTGAAGGCCGTGGATATCGGGATCGAAATTCTTGACGTTCGCATCAAGCGCACCGATCTGCCCGAAGAGAATGAAGAAGCGATCTATAGAAGGATGAGGGCGGAACGAAACCGTATCGCGAACCTCTACCGCAGTGAAGGGGAAGAGGAGGCCTTGAAGATTCGTGCGGAAGCCGATCGCAAAGTAAAGACGATCAGAGCGGACGGATACAAGCGTGCCCAGATTATACGAGGGGAAGCCGAGGCAAAGGCGATTCAAGTCTATGCTGATGCCTATAATCGCGATGCTGACTTTTACGAATTTTCGCGGGCATTGGATATGTACAGGAAGGTGCTGGACGATCAGACCACACTTGTGCTGCCACCGGATACCGAACTGTTTAAATACCTGAAGTAGTGGAACATGACGGGCACACATCAAGCGACTATCCCTCGGATCATTCGGCTGCGTTGGCTGAAACTGGTGTTGGATGCGTTCGGTGGCGTTGCCGGATCGTATGCACTCCCTCCGGATCGCCTCACGATCCTCACCGGACGAAACGAGGCCGGGAAAAGCACCATCCTTGCCGCCCTGGCGGGTGCTCTCTATGGGG
>WJJA01000186.1 GCA_014729955.1 bacterium | reverse complement strand
GTCTTGATCCGAAGGTATTCGCCCGATCGGTGCAGTCCTACGAGGAGCATGTACGCGGGAAACGCTTGTCCGCACGTGCCGGCAGGATCCGGCGGCGCCTGCTTCCGCTTCTGCGAAAGGGAATTGCAACGGCCGGCCGATTGCTCTTCTGGGGACGCTCGGAGGTACGCAGGCTGCGTCAATTGGCGGGGATTCCGGAAACCCACGACAAAGCGAAAGAATGGATCGCCGGGTTCCTGCCTGAGCTTGAGAAGCAGTATCAGTCTCTGCCCTACGTCTATCAGCAACTGTTTCGGAACAAACCGCTCGATGAAGAACGTTTCTTTACCGGACGAGCCGCCGACATCCACTCCTGTGCCGAGCAACTCAGCATGTGGCGTCAAGGCCGGTTCGCTTCGATGGCGGTGATCAGCGAGGAGGGAGGGGGACGTACCAGCATACTGCGAATGATGCAACACCAACTCCTGCAAAATGATACCGTCCGTGTCCTGGATCTTGATCTCACCGTGCTGACGGAAAAAGATCTCGCTCGGCGGCTGCACAATGCGTTCGAAATGGACGGCTCAGAGGACGGACACACTCTGGAAACCTTCGAGCGCGCGATCCTGCAAAGTGAACATCGCCGGGTCTGCCTGTTCGAAAACCTCCAGAACCTGTTCCTGCGCACAATGGGCGGATTCAGCACCCTCGAACGGTTTATCCTCCTGCTGAGCCGCACGCAGGAAAAGGTCTTCTGGGTCGTAACCTGCACCACACGCAGTTGGGACTATCTCAACAGTGTCATCGGTGTGGAGGGATATTTCCGCAAGGTGCTCCATCTGCAAACACTGGACAGCGAAAGCCTGAAACAACTGATCCAGAAACGCCATGCGGTGAGTGGATTCCAGAAACACTTCGAGATTACTGCGGATGACCTTGCCCTGAGACGATTCAAACGACTGCGGACGGAAGCAGAACGCCGGCAGGAAGCGGAAGCGCTTTTCTTCGAACGGCTGCATGAAGTCAGCGCGGGCAACATCGCCGCCGCGCTCCATTTTTACCTGCGTTCCATTCAGAAGGTGGAGAGCCAGTATGTCCATTTCAGCACACGGATCGACCTGTACCCGGATGCTTTCGAGTTCCTGAGCATGGACGACCGTTTCACCCTCGCGGCGATCATTCTCCATAGCGGGATCACGGTAGAAGAGTTGTCCGCCATTCACCGGCTGGACCCGACCGAAGCACGGCGGCGACTTGTACGTCTACGCAACCAGGGTGTCCTTCTTGAACGTGACGGGGATTTCGGGTTCCACCCCTGCATGTTGCGTATGGCGGTTCGTGTCCTGCAAAACTCCAATATCCTGCATTGAGGGGCTTATGCAAACCAAGCTGCGATTCCTATTGATTGGACTGTTTGTCCTGGAGTTGTCGCGATGTATCGGCCCGGCCTCGCTTCTCGCACAGGAGCCCTCCGGCACGGACAGCACCGTTGTGTCCGAAACAGCAGCCGAGCAACCGACGGCAACCGACACGTCACAAACTCCATCCGCAGACCGCCTGCTGACCGGCGACGCGGGACGCGAATGGAGCCTGACCGGATCGAGGGTGCTGATGGCGTTGATCGCCTTTGCGGCCGGTTACCTTGTCATCCGTTACCTTACCCGACTGATGGAGTTTATCGCGGAGCGGCGCACGAGGGAACGTCTCAGCATCAAGGCCGTCATTCCCGTCCTCCGCATCTTCGGCTGGACCCTGCTGCTCTATTTCATCATCGCACGGATCTTCGCGCCCCCGATCCAGACCCTGCTCGCGCTGACCGCATCGGCCGGCATCGCCGTGGGATTCGCCGCGCAGGACATTCTCAAGAACATCTTCGGCGGGATTACCATTCTGTTCGATCGACCGTTCGCAGTAGGCGACAAAATCCAGGTGGGCAGCCATTACGGTGAGGTATCGCATATTGGGCTGCGAACCGTGCGGATCGTCACCCCGGACGATTCCCTCGTGTCCCTGCCGAACGCTGAAGTGGCGGGACAGCCGGTCTCCAACGCCAATTCCGGCCAATCCTACTGCCAGGTCGTGGCGGAGTTTTTCCTGCCCCCCGATGTCGACCTGACAACTGTGCGAGGCCTGGCGCTGAAGGCCGCTTATATGTCACGTTACATCTACCTGCGCAAACCGCCGGCAGTCGTTTTCAAAAATGAAATCTCGGAAGGCAATGCACTGATCAAAATGCGATTGAAGGCGTACGTGTTTGATATACGCTATGAATTCGCGTTCAGCAGCGATATGACCGAGATCCTGCTGGACGCGCTCGAACAGGCGGGCATCCAGCCCCTCTCCGCTGCCGGACGCCTTGCACGATAGGTGAGTGCTACATAGGCCGGTGTCCTTGACGCGGGGGAGGAAAATGCAGTCCTGAAAGAAGAGCGAGCTGTAACACGGCGTCGCTGACGACGGGGAGGCAGTTGGTCGGTTGATCCCGGTCCGAGCGGGACAGGCGTTCTGTCAGCCGAACACAGGCGTGCCTGCCGATCGCCGCGGCGATCCATTCCACCGCCTCCAATAAACCCGAACCAAAGCCCGGGCCGCTCTGCCCGGATGGCGGAGCGATTCAGACCAACCGTACCATCGTTGGGAGCACATGATGATATCTTCCCTACTCCGATACGCCATTGCTTTTACGGCGCTTGCCATGTTGATCGGTGCAAATGCAGAGGAAGGTGAACTCTTGATCGAACTGCCGGCACCGACGTACGACAGTGGGGTCTCGCTGGAAGAGGCGATTCTCTCTCGTCGATCCGTTCGCTCCTTCACCGCCGACTCCCTCGCCCCTGCTGACCTGGCACAATTGCTGTGGGCCTGCCAGGGGGTGACGTCACCGAATGGATACCGTGCGGCTCCATCCGCCGGCGCCCTGTATCCCCTGGAGCTGTATGTTGTCATCGGACGGGTGAAGGATCTCACGCCGGGCCTGTATCATTACCGGCCCGGACGTGACATCGGGAGCCACTCGATCGAGATGGTCCATTCCGATGTGACGCTGCAGGATGTCGCCGAGGCCGCATTGGGGCAGAAATGCATCACGGATGCGGCGTGCTGCCTGATCGTGACCGGTGTGGTGGAACGAACACGAGTCAAATACGGCAAACGTGCGCGGCAGTACGTGCTGCTCGAGGCGGGCCATGCAGGACAGAACGTTTGCCTCCAGGCGCAATCCCTGGAGCTTGGCGCTGTCACGGTCGGCGCGTTCCATGACGACCGGGTGCGCGCGCTCCTGGGCGTGGAACATCTCCCGCTCTACCTGCTCCCTGTCGGACACCCGCACTCCGCCGGGCGATGATGTTGCGTCCGATACAGCCCCAAGATCGGGGTCGATATTGGGTGATGCGGATTCGGGAAGCAGACGGTTTAGTGCTTGACTCCAATTGTAACGCGCATGCCAACCTGCTTTACCAGATCGGTGCCTCGATATATCGTGTGGGTAGAGATTAGGAATGAACGTACGGATCGTCAGCTTCGTCTTTCCAGCGAACCAGGCTGTCGCAGAATGGCGTTCTGCTTTTGTTCACAAAGCTATTGAAAAGTACTAAATGCCTGATAATACTAATTTTATGAAACCACAGGATTCCGGATTCCACCGAAATGAAACCTTTTGAGACGGCCTGGAACGCAGGGAACCAGTGGCGGTAAAGGGTTTGATTGCAGAAAGCTGCAATTGAGATCATCTACGCTAACCCGAATATTTCATGAGTTCAAACTGCGTCAGATGTGAGGCGCGAAGGATGAGGCTGTACGGCAATACCGCGAACCCTTCGGAACAAAGCAGATGACGTACTTTGAACTCGTGAAATATCCGGGCTACAACCGCAAAGAGGACTGCCACCCTTTCCCACAGACGAGCAGATACGTCAACCCGAGGTGTTACCGAAAAGGTGGCCGTCCCTACTTGATCAATTCGTAATCCGTAATTCGTAATTACTGCTTCGGTACCTTCACCTCCCCGCTGGGGTCTCCGTCTGTGAGCCAGGATTTCTGGTACGATTCATCTTCCACGGACAGCACTGATTCGGAGACGGTCAGCGGTGCGAAGGTGTCGATCATCACCGCCAGCTCTTCGGTTCGTTCGGCGCCGACCGACCCCTCGTACTTGCCGGGCTGGGGACCGTGTGTGAGGCCGATCGGGTGCAGGGTCATGGAGCCGTACTCAATGCCCTTGCGGCTCATGAACTCGTCGTTGGCGTAGTAGAGGATCTCGTCGGACATCACGTTCATGTGGTTGTAGGGCGCGGGGATCGCCTCGGGATGGTAGTCGAATTCGCGCTGAACGAAGCTGCACATCACAAACCCGCCGGCCTCGAGGTGCTGGTGCACCGGCGGCGGCTGGTGCAGGCTGCCGGTGATCGGCTCGAAGTCCTCGATGTTCAGCGCCCACGGGTAGTAATGGCCGTCCCAGCCGACGACATCGAACGGATGATGCGCGAAGATCACCTCGTGCAGGGCGTTGTTCTTCTTGATCACCACCGGGAAGTCGCCGCGTTCGGTATGGGTGATCAGCTCGCTCGGACGCTTGATGTCTCGTTCGCAGAAGGGGCTGTGCTCCATGAATTGGCCCCATTGCGTACGGTACCGTTCCGGGGTCTTGACATAGTCGCGCGATTCGGTGATCAGGAAGCGCTGCTTGTGGTCGAGGTTCATCTTCCAGCGGTGCGTGATGCCGCGGTGGATGATGACGTAGTCCCCGGTACGGTAGGGCAGGGTGCCGTACTCGGACTCGAGCACGCCTTCACCCTCAGAGACGTAAACGATCTCGTCGCCCTGGCCGTTGCGGTAGAAGAAGTCGTCGTTCCGGTCCGGTGCGGCGAGGGTGATCGCAACGTCGGAGTTGAACGCGACGGGCATACGGTTCAGCGTCATCGACCCGCCGTTCGGGACGTTGTTGAGACGAAAGTGCCGCATACGCAGGGTCTGGTCGGGGTCGGGCCGCCAGGTCAGGGTCATCAGTTCCCGCTGCGCCTTGATTTCCGTGGGGAGGCCGTCACGGTACAGCAGCGACGCCGGCCCGGAGAAGCCGTAGGTACCCATCAGGTGTTCGTAGTAGATGTTCTCCCCGTCCGGCTTGCGGAAGACGGTGTGACGTTTCCGTGGGATGCTGCCCAGGGTGTGGTAAATCGGCATATGCTTCGTTCCCCGCTTGGTTTGTGGTGCGATGGTGCGTTCGGACTGTCGGTTGTGCTCAAAAGCTTGCGGCAGGCAGAGACGCCTGCCCCACTCTTTATAAGGACTGCCCCGCTCTGTGCAAGGCCCGCCCCACTCTTCGAAACGATGTGTCGGGTCCTGACCCGCGTCAGCGGGGTGTGACCCGACACCCAAGATGGATTGTAAACGGTACCAGGCTTACTCCACACTTTCTTTCGTGTACAGTCTCTCCGGGGTCGGCGACTACACCTGAAGCGCACGAGCCCGGGCTGCGGTTCGTTCAACCGTCAGGTCACACTTGCCTGCGGCAAGCAAGACCTGACGGAACATCATGATTATGCCGCCGGCATCCGCTTGGATGCCCGTGCCACATGTTGTCGCGTTCTACAGGTTTCCGCGCAGGCGTTGTTCGTGTTCGATCGCTTCAAACAGCGCCTTGAAATTGCCTTTGCCGAAGCCTTCCGCGCCGCGTCGCTGGATCACCTCGTAGAACAGCGTGGGACGATCCTCCACCGGCTTGGTGAAGAGTTGCAGCAGGTAGCCCTGGTCGTCACGGTCGATCAGGATGCCGAGCTTCGCGAGCTCCTGCAGCTCCTCCTCGATCGGCCCGACACGTGACAGGATATCGTCGTAGTAGGTGTCCGGCACGAACAGAAACTCGACCCCGTTCTCCTTCATCGTGGAAACCGTGTCGATGATATCGTTCGTGAGCAGCGCGATGTGCTGCACCCCTGGTCCCCTGTGAAAATCGACATACTCCTGGATCTGGCTCTTCATCTTGCCGGGTGCGGGTTCGTTGATCGGCATCTTGATGGTACGGTTCTCATTGGTCATCACCTTGGATCGCAACGCGGAGAACTCCGTGGAGATGTCCTTGT